>CAMWJT010000260.1 GCA_947174625.1 uncultured Ruminococcus sp. | reverse complement strand
ATATGCTTCAGATCAGAAGAGAAGAGAAAAAAAGAGAAAGGAATGAATTTTTTTGGAAGAGTTACAATCTGGATTCATTTATCTGGATCATGCGGCAACAACAAAACCATCTGACAGCGTCATCCAGGCAGTTGCATCCTGTATGACAGAATGTTATGGAAATCCGTCATCTCTGCATGGACTCGGCTTACAAGCACAGCTCCGGATGGAACATACAAGAAAAATAATCGCAAATTCTATGGGCATTGCTCCGGAAACAATTCTGTTTACATCCGGCGCAACAGAAAGTAATAATCTTGCAATCCGTGGCGCTTCTTGTACTTATGGAAGAAGAAAGAAACATATCATTACTTCTGCTGTAGAACATGCGTCCGTCCGGAATACGATCCGGGCGCTCGAAGAACAGGGTTATACAGTCACAAGAATCGTTCCGGATGAGAACGGTCAGTTCCGGGCGCAGGATTTTATAGATGCCGTCACGGATCAGACGTTTTTGATCAGTATCATGCTCGTGGAAAATGAAACCGGACGAATTCTGCCAGTCGGGGAAGTGTTCCGGAAAATCAAGAAAAAATATCCTGATATTATCACACATTGCGATGCTGTACAGGCATATATGAAGATTCCTGTGAAAATCAGCACATTGCAGGCGGATTTGTTGTCAATCAGTGCGCATAAAATCCACGGCATCAAGGGAGCTGGTGCTTTATATATCCGGAAAGGTGTCCGGCTCACACCGATCATGACCGGAGGCAGTCAGGAAAAATCGCTCCGACCGGGAACGGAATCCGTCCCGTTGATTGCCGGATTCGGACAGGCTGTAACAGAAATGCAGAATTCGATAGAAACAAGATTTCAAAAAGCAATCGCCAATAAAAATTATTTATTAAATCTGCTTGCGGAGCTGCCGGATATTATCATCAATTCAGATGATGCAGATCCTGAAAGTTCAAAAAATTCGCCGTATATTTTGAATTTTTCTGTGAAGCAGATCCGTTCTGAAATCATGTTGCATTATCTGGAAAGCCGGCATATTTATGTTTCGAGTGGGTCGGCATGTTCCAAAGGTGCAAAAAGCGGCGTTCTCTCAGCGTACCGGATTCCCGATCAACTGGCAGACTGTGCCATCCGGGTAAGTTTTTCAGAACAGACCACAGAACAGGAACTGCTTGCATTGGTCCAAGCCATAAGGGACGGACATGCGAATTTAATACATAAAAAATAAAATTTAAAAAATCAAGAAAGGCAGTCAATTCATGAAAGAAATTATTTTAGTCAAATTCGGGGAAATGGCGCTCAAAGGACAGAATAAATCCAGTTTTGAAGATGCGCTGTTCCGTCAGATCAAGTACAGATTAAAAAATATTGGGAATTTCCGGTACAGCTCCGCACAATCCACAATTTATATTGAACCATTAGAAGAGAGTACAGACCTGGACGAAGTGATTACAATTCTCAGTAAAGTTTTTGGGATTGCATCCATCTGCCGTGCCTGTGTCTGTGAAAAGGATTTTGCGGACATCCAGGCAAGGACGCTTGCATATCTCCGGGAACAACTGGAAGATGCAGACAGCTTCAAAATCGAAGCCAAGAGAGCAGATAAAAAATTCCCCATGAAATCCCCTGAAATCTGCCGGGAATTAGGTTCCGCCGTCTGTGAAGCATTCCCGGAGCTGACCGTAGATGTTCACAATCCGGAAATGACAATTATTGTAGAAATCCGTGATACCGGAGCTTACGTCCATGCCGGACGGATCAAAGGTGCAGGCGGTCTCCCATTGGGGACAAGCGGCAAGGCAATGTTACTGCTGTCCGGCGGCATTGACAGTCCCGTTGCAGGCTATATGATTGCAAAACGTGGTGTGATTATTTCAGCAATTCATTTTGTCAGTCCGCCGTATACATCCGAGAGAGCCAGACTTAAAGTAGAACAACTCTGCGAAAAGATGACGGATTACTGCGGTGACATCAAATTTTACTGTGTCCCGTTCACAGAGATTCAGGAACAGCTCCGGCGACGCTGTCCGGAAGAATTCTTCACAATTCTGATGCGCAGGATTATGATGATCATTGCACAGGAGATTGCAAAAAAAGAAAATGCCATTGCCTTGGTAACAGGGGAGAGTATCGGACAAGTTGCCAGTCAGACGCTCCCGGCAATGGTCTGCACGGATGCCGTTTGTCATATGCCGGTATTCCGTCCCATGATCGGCATGGACAAAACGGAAATTATCGAGATTGCCAGAAAAATTGATACGTTTGATATTTCCATTCAGCCTTATGAGGACTGTTGTACAGTCTTTACACCCAGACATCCGAAAATCCGTCCGCAGTTGGATGCGATTGAAGCGGCACAGGAAGCAGGGGACTTCTCAGAAATGATTGCCAAGGCAGTGGCAGACACGGAGCTGAAAGTTTTCAGGGTGAACAATCACAATTCCTATTTATAATTCATAAATTTCTGTTTGGAGAATCTCAAAAATTTATGAATCTTGTTGAAATTTTTCAGTTTTGTTTCAGATCTTCTTCACTGTCTTGACAAATCATGCAGAAATGTAGTAAAATAATAATAGATTTGAGTTTTTAAATTTAATGGAGGATTAACCCATGTCAAAAGAAGAATCTTTGCATTTCAGTACTGCACCAGACGAGAAAGATGCGGAGGTTCGTGAAATTTTAGAATCTATTCCAGAATCTGCGCCGGGAAATCTTGATATTGATTCTGATGTGTATCCTGATAATTATGATGCGCTGAATTTTCAGGAAGAATCTTACTGGAATAATAACATGCAGGATGATGTACAGGACGATATGCAGGACGATCCGGCGATAACAGACATTCCGGATTCGGATTCTGATCTTGATCCTGATCCTGATTTGCATTTCCAGGAATCTGAAAACGACTTTGATTCTGATCTGGTATATGCAGAGATGCAGGAACAGCCGGAATCTGTAGAAGAA
>CAMWJT010000259.1 GCA_947174625.1 uncultured Ruminococcus sp. | reverse complement strand
ATTTTTAGTTTTTTCCGACAAGCCATTCATACATGCCTTCATACTGCCTTGCGGAACTGTTCCAGGAAAAGTCCTGTCTCATGCCTCTTTTTACCATGTCATCCCAGTTGTTCCGATAATTGAAGAATACAGATTTTGCATAGTTCACAGAATTCAGGAACGCTTCTGACCAGAATTCTTTGAATGTAAAGCCTGTGCCTGTCAATTCAAATTCGTTGTACGGCTGTACAGTGTCTTTCAGTCCGCCGGTTTCCCGTACAAGTGGTACAGAACCATAGCGCAGGGAGATTAATTGTGTCAGTCCGCACGGTTCAAACCGGGACGGTACGAGCATCATATCAGCGCCGGCATACAGCTTATGCGCCAGATTGTCGTTATAGCAGATGTTCGCTGATACATTCCCCGGATACCGTCCGGCAAAATACCGGAACATGTTCTCATATGCCGGATCGCCCGTGCCGATCAGCACAAACTGTGTGTTATCATCCAGGAATCTTTCAAAAATATCGCCTAACAGATTCAAACCTTTCTGATCCGTCAGTCTGGAAATCAAGCCAATCACCATCTTACGGCTGTCCTGTTCCAATCCTAATTCTTCCTGGAGCCGGCGCTTGTTTTCTGCCTTGCCTTCCAGACAGTTATCTGCATTGTAATTCCAGTAAATTTTCTTGTCCGTCTCCGGATTGAAAATCCCATAATCAATGCCGTTGACAATCCCACGCAGAGAAGCAGATCTTGTATATAACAGACCATTCAGCTTTTCGCCGTATTCCTGCGTTTTGATTTCTTCTGCATACGTCTCGCTCACAGTTGTGATGTAATCTGCATAGACAAGACCGCCTTTGAGCATGTTGGCATCTTTGTGGAATTCCAGTTTGTCCGGTGTGAACATGTAGTCCGGCAGACTTGTATTTCTCTGGAATTCTTCAATATCCCACACACCCTGGAATTTCAGGTTATGAATCGTCATAATGCTCTTGACACCCTGATAGAACGGATGTGTTGCAAATGTGGAGTGCATTAATACTGGAATCAAGCCCGTCTGCCAGTCATGACAATGAATAATATCCGGATGGAAATCAATCACCGGCATCATTGCCAGGACGGCTTTACAGAAGAACGTAAAACGCTCAATATCCCAGCGCAGATCACTGCTGTAAGGCGTTTCGCCGTTGAAATAATATTCATTATCGACATAATAGAACTTGATGCCCTGGTATTCAAATTCCATAATGCCGACATGTTCCTGTCTGCCTGCATAATCCATGAAAAAATGGTGACGATAGTGGAAGAAATTTCTGTATCTTCCCGGAATGCAGGTGTAATACGGAATGATGACCCGGACATCAAAACGGGATTTGTCGAGATTTTTCGGCAGTGCGCCCACGACATCCGCAAGACCGCCTGTCTTGACGAACGGTACACACTCAGATGCTGCAAAAAGAATATTTGTCAAGGGGAATCCCTCCTAGGTAAAATATAGATTATAATATTATTATAACGCTTTTTTCTGAGATAGTCAAGAGAAAATTCAAATTTTTTCAAAAAAAACAAGAAAATTTTGTGAAAGATTTTGAAAACCGTTCTGCGCCGGTCGGATTTCTGCGGTTATTTTCTGTGAAATCCGGAAAAAAACAGACTGAAACACAGGATTTTTTTGAATTTTTCACCAAAAAAAGCCTTTTATTTCAAGAAAAACTTATGCTGAATATAGAAAATTGTTTTTTTCCATTGACGAATTTGTCAAGATCTAGTATAATAAAAAATAGCGAAAGAAAATTTTTTGCGGTATATGCGCAAGAAGTGCGCTTGCTGCAAGCAACAGAAGAAAGGTGAAAAAGTATGACTTATCAGGAACTGGTAAAAAAAGTACAGACTGCACTGGTCAAGGCTGATGCATCCGGAATCACAGAGCATATTGCTGTGCAGGTCAATGTAACCGGAGATGCGGCAGGTGCGTTCTATATGGAAGTAAGAGACGGTGTGCTGTATGTAGAGCCGTATGATTACAATGACAGAGATTGTCTCCTGACTGGCGAGGACAAAGAGATTCTGGCGATTGCACAGGGCAAGGAAAATCTGAAAGAAGCTATCATGGAAGCGCATGTATACTGTGACGGAAATTATGACAAGATCGAACAACTCAGTGAGATTCTTCCGAAGAAAGTAAAAAAGCCGAGGACATCCAAGACAGCGACAGAGACTAAGCCAGCTACAGTGGAAACAGAAGCTGAAAAGCCGGTGAAAAAAACTACCAGAAAAACCAAGGCTGAAAAATCTGAAAATCCGGAAAATTCAGAAATTCAGGAAACTCCTGCAAAAAAAACAACCAGAAAACCAAGAAAGCCGAAGGCTGAAAAAGCTGAAAAAGCAGTTGAAACAGAAGAAGCTGTAGAAGAACTTGTAAAAATTCTGGAAAATGAAGCCGCTCCTGTTTTAGCGGAAATGGCTGAAACAACAAAAACACCGGGAAATGAAGTCCCTGTGGAAGAGACAGCGGATGGCGGTCAGATTCCGCTTGAGATTTTGGAAACTCCAGCTCCAGTTACCGAAGAACCGGAAGCAGAGATTACAGATGCACCGGAAATCGCTCCCGATGTGACAGTCCGGGAAACAGCCGCAACAGAAAAAAAGACGGCATCCGGCAAAAGACGTCCGTCAACATCTACCAGAAAGACAACTCCTGCGGATGCTCCCGACAGTCCGGCAAAACCGCCCAGAAATTCAGCGGACAATAAGAGCAAAAGCAAAAGCAAATCGAAGAGCAAAAGCAAGAAAAAATAATGATAAAAATCTCTGTTGCGTTCTGTGAACCAACAGAGTTTTTTTATATTATAATAACCTGAAAAGGCACAGTTTCAGAACTGTGCCTTGCCAGAATAAAAATAAGAGAAAGAGGTTAGAAATCATTTTTTTTCTTCCTGTATTTATTATAACAAAAAATTCAGCAACTTGCAAGTGTTTTTTTATAA
>CAMWJT010000258.1 GCA_947174625.1 uncultured Ruminococcus sp. | reverse complement strand
CAACATAACTCTGGAAGATTTTTTTATCTCAAAAGTGAATCGATAAAAGGGAGATAATCCATTGAAAAATATATGTATACAATTGTTCCAACGAATGAAATATACAAAAGCATTTATAAAAACGCTGATTGTTTTTCTGCTAATATCTATTACCACTATCTTTTCAGGTGTTGCTCAAATGAACGAGTATACATTAAATGAATTTTTAGGTTCTTTTGATACCTGTACAATGTTCAGTACAATTATTATCATTGTATTTGTATCTTTCACATTAGGAACAGAATTTAAGAATAAAACCATTTATTACACCATCATGAATGGTTATTCCAGAAAAGAAGTTTTTCTTGGCAAATTTATAGGATTTTTGCCATATATCATAGTATTAAGCATAATGCAATGTGTGATTTTATACAGCGTGTTTGCTTTTATGACGCCAGATGCTTTTTTTGCTCAGTATGTAAACCATGTGATTTTAAACTCATTGGCTTTTACTATTACATATATATCTTATTCCATACTGAGTTTATCATTTTGTTTTATCACACGAAGTGCAATAGGTGGAATTGGCGGCAGTTTCATTATCATGATAGCATTTAATATACTGTTTTTTTTATTAAATTTAACTGGAACTAAGTTATTTTCATTTGAATTATCCCACCTTTTCGGAATGTTTTTATTCAGATTCTTGTTAGAGAATACTACAGACAATGTTTTTCAAATTTTTGCTATTTTTGTTTATACTTTTTTATCTGTCTGCTATTTACTAATAGGTGATATGATATTCAAAAAAGAAGATTTAATTTGAATGATACCACATAAGCTGTCGCTTATGTGGATTTTTTTCGGCATTGTAGCTTGCTTCCTCACGAAAAAAAACGTCTCTTCAGGCGAGGGGAGAATGTCACAAACTATGCACCAGATTAAAAAAAAAGCATATACTAAAATATGCATAAAAAATTTTAAATTTTTTAAATTTTAATTTTTTATGTGAATTTCTCAGAAAGGATGCGAATGATGACTCATGGAAATCCATGCTTTTCAGAAACTTGCCGAGAATGCGGCTGCTTTTGAGAATGAGAACGAAAATGCGCATGCGGAAGCTGTTCCTGCCATAGATTCCGGCTGTTTCACCGGTCTCCAACCACAGCCGATGACCGTGTTCCCCGATGTCACACCGCCGGGGATGGCATACGTCCCTTATCAACTCTGGAGCAGTGACATTTATGACGCAGAAAAAGGCTTGCAACAAGGCACAATATTTCCTGTTCTGGATCTGCCGCTGCAACCGGAAGGGAGTGACTGCACATGATGCGCACGCAGAAACAACTTGCAACACTCATCCAACGTTACGAATTTGCGCTCTATGATCTGCAATTGTATCTTGACACGCACACGCAGTCCCGTGAAGCGATTGCGCTGTTTGACAAGTATCGCTCCCAGAGGGAACAGGCAGTCGCAGAGTATACCCGACGTTTCGGACCCTTGCAAGCCACCCAGAACCAGAATCCTGATCGGTGGGACTGGGTAAAAGGTCCTTACCCCTGGGAAAAGGAGGCGAATTAATTTATGTGGATCTATGATAAAAAGTTAATATATTCATGTGCGACATATCAGGATAAAAATAACAGAGATTATCGAAATACAATCTCCAGTTTCAAGTCTGTGTCGGGTTTCCGGTAACATGCCCGTTCAGTTTTATAATAATCAATCCGGATTATCACAGAATGAAGAAGACGATTTTTTTCTTCTGCATCTGCATCACGGAAATGATCTATGACATACTGGAGCTGCATTCTGCTTTCTTCCGGAGAACGTTCCGGCAAGGCTTCTTTTTTTTTGCAGTCTGCAATCTGTTCTTCCAGTATCTGCTTTTTCTGGTTCAGAATTTGCATCCGCTCCAGAAATGTATTGGTATCATAAATTTCCTGCTCCAGAAAATCATATAATTTATTTTGCTGTTTCAGCAGGCGATCCCATTCCTGTTCTAATTTTTTTAGATTTTTTTCCGGTTCTGATTTTGATTTTTGATTCTGTTTTCCCTCAATGGATTTCAGTTCTTCGATCCGGTAATAAAATGCAGAGAGTAACGCTTCATCAATACTTTGCATAGACGAACTGACTGTCTTGCCGATACACTGTTTATAACGGCATAACATATGTGCTTTGCCAGACTGATGGATAAATCTTCTGCGGAGCTGATGACCACAGAGACCACAATATAAAATATTATGATAATAATTATGTAATGTTTTGTGATCCGGGACTTGTGCCGCCGGATTCTGGATTCGCTGTTCCTGTACGTTCCAGAATACTTCTGGTTCTATGATTGCAGGATGCAACCCCTGATAACAAGTATTGCCGTTCTCTTTTGTACGCCATTGCAGAAGTCCAGCATAAACAGGATTTTTTAGAATCTTTCTGACGCTTGCAATTTCCCAGCATGGATTTTTTCGTGGCATTACGCCTCTTTTATTCAGTTCTGTTGTGATGGCTCTTGCACCCTTGCCATCCTGATACAGATCATAGATCAGACGAATTGTCTCAGCTTCTTCCGGGACAATTTCCAGCGTATGAATCTTAGGCTCCGGGTGGCTTTTTCGATAGCCGTAAGGTGCTTCTGGACTGATATAACAGCCGTCCTTGATGGATGCCAATCTTCCCGCCTGCATTCTTCTTTTGATGGTTTTATACTCCCGTCTGCTCATGAACAGACTAAATTCAAAATATTCTTCATCAAACTCATTATTCGGATCATATGTCTTTGCAGGCGTGATAATCAGTGTACCAGAATCCTTGAAAGCCTGCGCAACGATTCCCTGGTCAATTGTATTCCCTCTGGCAAGCCGTTCAATCTCCATGCAGAGAACGCCTGCATATTTTCCTGTTTCCATATCTGCAAGCATTGCCTGCATCTGTGGACGGGCAGCAAGGCTTTCACCACTGACAATTTCACGATATACTGCAACAACCCGCAAATTTTTCTTCTTTGCCAGTT
>CAMWJT010000257.1 GCA_947174625.1 uncultured Ruminococcus sp. | reverse complement strand
GCATGATCAAATCCCGGATGATATACTCATCCAGAGCATTGGATACGGTGATTTTGATATACTCCAGTCCGGCAGAATCCAGCATTTTCCGGGCTTTTTTTGATAAATAGGCAATGTCTCCGCTGTCAATCCGGATGCCCTTGCCATAATGTCCCTGTGCTTCCAGTTCTTTAAATACTGTGATCGCATTGGGAATCCCCAAATGCAAGACGCTGTAGGTGTCTACCAGGAGCGTGCAGTCATCCGGATAGATCTTTGCATATGCCCGGAACGCTTCTAATTCCGTATCAAACAACTGTACCCAACTGTGTGCCATTGTGCCGAGCGCCGGGATTGCAAAATCTCTGTCTGAAATTGTGCAGGCAGTCCCGGCAGCTCCGCCGATATAAGCCGCCCTTGCTCCCAGGACTGCGCCGTCATAACCTTGTGCACGACGTGAACCGAACTCCATCACCGGACGACCCTGTGCGGCAGTGACAATCCGGTTCGCTTTGGTCGCAATTAAGCTCTGATGATTGATGCTTAACAGGATCATAGTTTCAATTAATTGTGCCTGGATGGCAGAACCACGGACGGTTACAATCGGTTCTGACGGAAAAACAGGTGTTCCCTCCGGGATTGCCCAGACATCACAGGAGAATTTAAAATTCTCCAGATATTTCAGGAATTTTTCAGAAAATAATTTTTTTGACCGCAGATAAGCCAGATCTTCCGGTGTGAATTGCAGATTTTTTAAATAGTCTATCACTTGCTCCAGTCCTGCACAGATCGCAAATCCGGCATGATCGGGCGCTTTCCGGTAGAACATGTCAAACCAGACAATCTGTTCACCGCAGTCATTCTCCAGATAGCCATTGCTCATGGTGAGTTCATAAAAATCCACAAGCATACTTAAATTTCTGTGATCCAACATCATAATATTATAATCACCTCAAAAATTAATGAATCTATAAATTAAATCAGATGAATCCCGGCTTGCGCCATGATCTCCAGAGCCGTTTTTTGCAACGATTCTGCATCGTGTCCAGGTGCATCATAAGTTGCCACGGCATTGACCGGGATGAAAAGATTCAGATTTTTCTGATTCTGATTTGCCCATGCTTTGAGTGTCAATGCAAATTGCATCACACAAATATCCGTGCAGACACCGCAGACGATAACATTTTGCAGTTCAGGATGTATCCAGAGATATTTTTGAAAATCCGGCGCAAAGAATCCGTTCGTAGAATTTTTTTCAATTCTCTGAAATCCGCCGATTTCTTGCAGAGAGGGAGCAAGTTCCGATTCCAGTGTGTTTTTCAGGCAATGCACAGGAAAACTCTGAAATTCCAGGGAATCTGGTCTGTGGGAATCTGCAAAGGCAATGCAAGGGATCTGATTTTCTTTCGCAGAATGCAGTAATTCTTCCACAGCCGGGAGAATGTCCGCACAGCGTGGACTTGCCAATGCGCCTTGCGTGAGAAAACCATTTATCATGTCAACAATGACAAGCATGGTATTTTCTTTTTTTAAAATTTGATGGATCTCATTTTTCATAGAATTTCGCTCCTGTTAAATTAAAATTAAAATAAAAAATCCGCACAGGTATGTATGATTGACAGAACCTGTGCGGATTTGATTTCAGAAAATTAAGTAATATCACAGAGCAATTATAATTAATAGTTAATTATAAATTAATCTTGACAATTTCGCCCTCCAGGGAACGACCTGCGCCGATGGCATTGGACTCGTCGGTATCAATGTGCATTGCTCTTGCGAATTTTTCTGATACACGGCAGACTACATCGCCGAGAATGGCTTTTCTGCCGTCTGTTTCGCACAGAACCCACACAACTTCTTTGTCAGATACACCGAGTTCCTCTGCATCTTCCGGTGTCAGATGGATGTGACGCTTGGCTACGATCACACCTTCATTGATTTCCACCTCACCGCAAGGACCAACGATCTTACATGCGCCGGACTGCGCAATGTCACCGGATTCCCGTACCGGCGCAGCAATGCCGATGGATCTGGCATCTGTTGCGGACAGCTCCACCTGTGTGGACGGACGGACAGGACCTAAAATAGAAACATTGGGGAGTTCTTTCTTAGAGCCGACAATCGTCACACGTTCTTCACATGCGTACTGTCCCGGCTGGGAAAGATCTTTTTTCTTGGTGAGTGTTGCACCCTTGCCGAACAGGATTTCAAGATGTTCCTGTGTGACATGGACGTGACGTGCGGATGTCTCGATGATAAATTTTTTTGACATGATAATTCCTCCAATATAAAATAATAAAAATAAATTTAAATTTATCATATTTATTTTACTACTTTTCAGAGAAATCGTCAAGAGGTTTGTGGGGATTTTTTGTAAATTTTTTATAAAAAATTATTTTAATTTTATTTTGATTTCTGGTAAATCCGGCTCGGACGGTGTCGCATCCCGGAGAGCATCTTATCTGTCGGGACAATCCGGTCTGCAATTTTCTTCCGGAAATTCGCTTTGTATAATTCCTGCCCCAGTAAAATTTCATAGATTTTCTGGAGTTGTGGGAGCGTGAATTCTTCGCCGGCAAGCGAGAATGCAATATCTGTATAATTGACTTTATTGCGGATCCGTTCCCGTCCGTAGCGGATCATTGTTGCATGATCAAATGCAAGTTCCGGGAGCTGTTCGACGGGAAAAAATGCTGTGTCCGGATTTTGCTCCGGCATCCGGATCTGATCCGCCGGAACGAGTGCATAATATGAAACTGAAATAATTCTCATACGGGGATCACGATCCAGATCGCCCCAGGTGTAGAGCTGTTCAAAATAAATGTCCTGCAAGCCTGTCTTCTGATAGAGCGCACGCTGTGCCGCCTGGTCAAGCGTCTCATCCATCCCGACAAACACACCGGGGAGTGCAAACATACCGGCGAACGGATGCGCCTGACGTCTGGTAAGCAATACCTGGAGCTGATTATCTTGAATGGTGAATAACATCAGATCGACAGCAACGGATGGCTTCTGATACTC
>CAMWJT010000256.1 GCA_947174625.1 uncultured Ruminococcus sp. | reverse complement strand
AAATAATTCTTATCCTGGCAGAGGGATCATCATCGGTAAGTCTGCGGATGGGAAATCCGCTGTAACAGCGTATTTCATCATGGGCAGAAGTGTCAACTCCCGCAATCGTGTATTCACAGAAACAGAAGACGGCATCCGGACAGAAGCAGCTGATCCGTCAAAGCTTTCTGATCCGCATCTGATTATCTATGCGCCAGTGAGAGTCCTCGGCAATAAGACCATTGTCACAAACGGCGATCAGACAGACACAATTTATGAACTCATGGACAAACAGCAGACATTTGAGCAGTCACTCCGTACTCGTGAATACGAAGATGACGCACCGAATTACACCCCCAGAATCTCCGGAATTATGCACGTTGGAGATGGAAATTATAATTATGCAATGTCCATCCTGAAATCCGCTGATGGCAATCCTGACAGTGTGGAGCGTTTCACATTTTCTTACAGCAATCCGATTGCCGGATTCGGTCACTTCATCCATACGTATATGGGAGACGGCAATCCGTTGCCGAGCTTTGAGGGCGAGCCGAAGAAAATCACCATCCCGAACGATCTGGATGCGTTTGCTGATGATCTCTGGAACTCTCTGAATGAAGATAACAAAGTTTCCCTGTTTGTACGTTATATCAATATCGAAACAGGCGAGGCAGAATCCAGAATTATCAATAAATATACAAAATCATGATGCAGTTTCCGGAACGGGAAAAAATATATTATCTCAGCACATTTTTTGGTGACGGGGAATCCGTCGGCATTACAATGGATAATCGCTATGTTTATATTGGTTATTTTGGCATGGCTTATTGTACGCAATTATTTGAAATTTCTTATCAAAAATATTTGCAATTTATACAGACTTATCAGAATGGAAATCATGACATTTTAGAACAACTCCAACATGAAATTTATATCACACCTTGCATTGCCTTACAAAATTCTAATTATGAACCAAATCCAATTGCATTAATGGTTTATCATCATTCTGAACAATATCAGGAATATTTTGATTTTGTATGTCATCATACTGTGACAGAAGCCGTATTTGTCAAAAATACAGTAATATTAAAGACAGAACAGGAAGAATCTTTGACCCTGATTCTGAAATTATTTGAGGAGGAAAATTCCCATGGCAAATGAAATGCTTTTAAAATATGGCTGTAATCCGAATCAGAAACCGTCCAAAGTTTTTATGGAGGACGGTTCTGAACTGCCGATTACAGTTCTGAACGGCAAACCTGGTTATATTAATTTACTGGATGCACTCAACGGCTGGCAGTTAGTAAAAGAACTGAAAGCTGCAACAGGTGTCTGTGCAGCGACTTCTTTCAAGCATGTGTCTCCGGCAGGTGCGGCAATCGGCAGACCGCTGAGCGATACGCTCAAGAAAATTTACTGGGTGGATGATCTCGGTGAACTGACTCCCCTGGCAAGTGCTTATGCAAGGGCAAGAGGTGCGGACAGAATGTCATCCTATGGTGATTTCATTGCATTGTCTGATAAAGTGGATGTTTGCACAGCAAAAATGATTCAGCGTGAAGTGTCCGACGGTGTGATCGCTCCTGCTTATGATCCGGAAGCGTTGGAAATTCTCAAATCCAAGAGAAAAGGCACTTACTGCATTTTGCAGATGGATGAAAATTACAAGCCCAATCCGGTAGAACGTAAGCAAGTCTATGGTGTGACATTCGAGCAAGGCAGGAATGAGCTGGCAATCAATCAGGAATTGTTATCTAATATTGTCACAGAGAATAAAAATATTCCAGCGGATAAGCTCGATGATCTCATGATTTCTCTGATTACGCTGAAATATACGCAGTCCAATTCTGTTTGCTACGTCAAGGACGGTCAGGCAATCGGCATTGGTGCAGGACAGCAGTCCAGAATCCATTGTACACGCCTTGCAGGACAGAAAGCCGATAATTGGTGGCTGCGTCAGTCTCCGCAGGTACTAGGCTTGCAGTTTGTAGATGGAATCCGTCGTGCAGACCGTGATAATGCGATTGATGTTTATATCGGTGATGAATACGAAGATGTTCTCCGTGATGGCGAATGGCAGAAGATTTTCAAAGTCAAGCCGGAAGTATTCACTGTTGCAGAGAAAAAGGCATGGCTTGCACAAAATACAGATGTTTGTCTGGGATCTGACGCATTCTTCCCGTTCGGGGATAATATCGAAAGAGCAAAAAAATCTGGTGTTGCATACATTGCAGAGCCGGGCGGTTCGATCCGTGATGATAATGTGATTGAGACCTGCAATAAGTACAATATTGCAATGGCATTCACAGGCATCCGGTTATTCCATCATTGATCATTATGAAGAAAGATAAATCTATCCGGGGTATGGCGGTTGCTGCCGCCATACTCTCCGGCTGTAATGTCATTCTGAATTGCCTGTTTGTGCTGTGTCCGCAGATCGTTGCGCCGTTGTTCTGGGGAACAAGAATGGAAAGTTATTCTTTCGGGTATGCTCTGCCGTTTATGCTGATTCAGGCGATTCTCCCGGTGATGTTGCTCATCATTGCGCTTGTTAACATAAAATCCGATACATTCCAGGAACAGAAGGGTATTGGTACAGCAGTTGCTATTGGAGTCTGTTGGGTACTTGGCATGATCTTGAGTGCTGGGTTGCATTCTCTCTATAGACTATATACAGGAAGTGACATGCTTGCATTATACAGTGCTGTAAGCACTGCACAGTCATTCATAGGGTTTCTGAGTACAGTTGCAAGATTTTTACTGATTAGTATTGCGTCAATCGAAATTTATGTGACAAGCAAAAATTTATCAGAAATAAAACAGGATCATAATAATTATTAAAAATTACTGAAAAAGGAGGTTTTTATCATGAAAATTCTAGTAGTCGGCGGTGGCGGTCGTGAACATGCGATTGTCATGAAACTTGCAGAAAGTCCCAAAGCAACAGAGCTGTACTGCGCACCCGGACACGGCGGTATTTCCCGTTATGCGAAGTGCTTTGACGTAAAAGCAACGGACATCTCCGGTATG
>CAMWJT010000255.1 GCA_947174625.1 uncultured Ruminococcus sp. | reverse complement strand
CATAACATATTTTGCAGAAAATTGCAAGAGATTTCCGATAATTCCCTTGACAAAATTTCAGAACTATGCTATAATAAATTTTATAAATTTTATATTGTACTGTATCCCTGATTTTCCGGGGAACAATAACAAGGAGGAATTTTTTATGTCAACTACCAAAACAAAAAATCTGGTGATTCTGGGTCTGCTCCTGGCGATTGTGATTATCTTTTCTACAACACCTTATGGGACAATCCCGATCAACCCGGCATTATCCATCACGCTGAACACAATCCCGATTGCATTGGCGGCTGTTTCGCTTGGCATTACGGGGAGCCTTGTGATCGGGACGGCATTCGGCATCTGTAGCTTCATGCAGGCGGCAGGCATCATGATGCCTAGTACAATGGGTGTGACACTGTTCGGGATCAGTCCTGTGCTGACGTTCCTGCAATGCGTCGTACCAAGAGCTTTGGATGGTCTGTGCGTGGGACTGCTCTACACAGGCATTGCAAAACTGCTGAATAAAGAGTCCGCATGTTTTGCGGCAGGATTCTGCTCGGCATTCCTGAACACATTATTTTTCATGTCATCGCTCGTCATTCTGTTCGGCAAGACACCTTATCTGCAAGGCATGATTCAGGACAAAGGCAACGGCAACGTGATTGCATTCATCATTGCCCTGGTCGGCATGAATGCTGTCTTTGAAATGCTGGCATCTACATTGATTACTGGCGCAATCGGGATTGCTCTGCACCGTGCGAAGCTGATTCCGTCACCTGTCAAGGCAAAAGTTTAAAAGTTCAGAGAATTTTTATTTTTTCAACGATTTTTTTCTTGATTTTTTCTTGACATTTTTCGTATTTTGCATTATAATTAAAAACATACAGGCTTCCGGCATGCTCCCCCTGCCGGAAGTCTGATTTTTCCTGCTGTAGTATCAATAACCCGAAAGGACGATTTTTTCATGAATATTATACAGCTCTCCCCTGCCGGAAAAGATTATCTGTGGGGCGGTACAAGACTGCGTACGGAATATCATAAACATCCGGAATGCAATCCGCTTGCTGAAACGTGGGAATGTTCCGTACATCCTGACGGCGCAAGCATGGTAATATCCGGAGAATTCGCCGGAAAATCCCTTGCGGATGTGATTGCCATGCATCCGGAATATCTGGGAGGAAAATACCGGAATCAAAAAAAATTCCCCATTCTGGTGAAATTCATTGATGCCGCACAGGATCTGTCCGTCCAGGTACATCCGAATGACAACTATGCGCAGATTCATGAACAGGAGAACGGCAAGACGGAAATGTGGTATATTATGGATGCTGTTGAAAATGCCAGTTTAATTTATGGATTTCAAAAAAATTATTCCCGGCAGGAAATCCGGACGGCGATTGCACGGCATGAAATTCTGGATTATCTGCAAAAAATTCCTGTACATAAGGGTGATGTATTTTTCATTCCTGCGGGGACGGTTCATGCGATTGGCAAGGGGATTTTACTGGCAGAAATCCAGGAAAATTCTAATCTGACGTATCGGGTCTATGATTATGACAGGACAGACCAGAACGGACAGCGCCGACAGCTCCATATTGAAAAGGCGCTGGATGTGATGCAGTTACAGCCGGCAGATTCCAGAAATTTTGTGAATTCTGAAAATTCTAAAAATTCTGAAAATATTGCCATTCGGACGCTGTGCGAGTGCGATTATTTTAAAACAGACAAGATTGATCTTGATGACAGCCGGGATTTTGATTTCTGCGTGCATCCGGATTCGTTCCAGGTGTTGCTCTGTCTGGACGGCAATGCGATTCTCACGCATCCCCAGGGATGTGATACAGAGACAATCCGAATCAGAAAGGGAGATTGTCTATTTTTACCTGCGAATGCCGGTCAATGCAATCTGACCGGAGATGCTGAATTTTTAAAAGTTATCTGCTAAATTAATCAACATAATATACTGGAGAAAAAAATGAAATTTAAAATCCTACAATTTGTATGCCTGGCAGTCCTGACAGCAGAATGCCTGTTATCCGGTTTTATTATGCCGTTTTCTGCGCATGCAGATACCACTGCGGAAATGGATGCACTGATCCGGAAGTATTCTCAGGATTGTGCGGTACTGGTCTGTACCCAGGATGACGAGATATTATATCAATATCAGCCGGACAAAAATATCACTGGTGCCAGCCTGATTAAATTGCCTTATGCGGTATTTGCCTGTCAACAGCTCATGGCAGGTGTGCATGATCTGGACGAGACAATAACTTATACATCCAGTTGGTATCATGGCGGCAGTGGGATTATCCGGAAGAATGGCTACGGAAAAACTTACACCATCCGGCAGTTACTGGATTATTCCTTGCGTTATTCAGATAACGTCGCTTATGATATGTTAGTCTCCCTGTTTGGCATTGCCGGATTTAATACTATGGTAGATTCATGGGGCTATTCTGTTCATATTGCAACACCAAGCCCAAGATTTCCGCCGGTGAGTGCATCTTTTATGACAATTGCCATGCTGACGATGGAATCCCATAAAGCAGACGGCGAATGTTGGGCGGTCTGCTGGAATGCACTGAATCAGTCACAGGTTGCACTCACCCGTGATGCACTAAGCAGTGCCGGTTATGAGATTGCCGTAAAATATGGCAATGTCCAGAATGTTTATCACGAAGTCAGTTATATTGCATCCGACACACCCTATGTTTTAGCAATCCTGACAACTGTGACGAATTATACCCCCAATCAGACATTTTTTAAAAATATTGCAATTTACGCTGATAAGCTTGTTTCTGAATTTTATGCAGATGTAGATACAAATACAGATACATTAATACAAGCCTTGGGAGATGTCAATCAGGATGCTGCAATCAATGCGGAAGATGCCGCTTTGGTTCTGGTGATTTCTGCTCTGTTCGGTGCAGGTGATCTGCCCGGATTGCTCCCGACACAGGAATTTGCAGCAGATGTCAATCAGGATCAGCAAATAGATGCTGCTGATGCAGCAATTATTCTGCAATATGT
>CAMWJT010000254.1 GCA_947174625.1 uncultured Ruminococcus sp. | reverse complement strand
AGGATAAGCCGTTCAGATTCTCTGACGGCAGCGTGTCAATATGCAAATTATTACAGTAGATGAAAGCCGTTGTGTCGGCTGTAATGCCTGTGTGCGTGTCTGTCCTGTTCATGCCAATGTCACCCGTCTCAAAGAAGGAACAACAGACGAGTTTATCACTGGTATCGACAGCGAAGCATGTATTAACTGCGGTGAATGTGTAAAGGTCTGTATGCACAAGGCAAGAGGTTACAAAGATAATCTCCAGGAATTTACAGAGACATTCGAGAGCGGTAAGCCCATGATTCTGATTGTTGCACCGGCAATCCGCACCAGTTTCCCCGATGGTGCATGGAAAGTCCTGCTTTCCTGGCTCAGACAAAACGGAAACTGTACCATCTATGATGTCGGCTACGGTGCGGATATTTGTACATTCATGTATAATAAATACATGACAGAGCATGGCGGGAAGAAACTTGTCACACAGCCCTGTCCTGCCATTGTCAATTACATGCAGAAATATCAGCCGGAAAAATTGCAGTATCTGTCGCCTGTGCTCAGTCCTGCCGGATGCCTGGCGATATGGCTCCGCAAATACAAAAACGAGACAAAACCCATGTTCATGCTGTCGCCTTGTATTGCCAAGACAAGTGAAGCACAGAGAGAACATGCCTTTGATTATAACGTGACATTCCGGCATCTTGAAAAATACGTGAATAAAAAAGGCATCCAGTGGGAAGACCGTGTGAAATTTGAATTTGATGCCGTAGAAGGCAGTATCGGCAGACTTTATCCGATGCCCGGCGGTCTGAAAGAAAATCTTGCCATGCTCAATCAGGGACTTGTCGTCCGGAATGCCGAAGGTCCTCACTCCGTCTATGATCGTCTTGACCGTTATTTCCAGACGGATGACCAGCAGAAGCCGGATGTGCTTGATGTTCTCAACTGTGAATACGGCTGCAATCACGGGACGGCTCTCCCGGATGAAGCAGCAACGCTGATGGAAATTGAAAGCACGATGGATGACATTGCAACACGCAGTATCCGTGAGACACAGGGCGGATTTCTGGGAATCGGCAAATTCAAGAGATTCAAGGAATTTGATAAGACACTGCGATTATCTGATTTCATGACGAAATATCACAATGAACGTGTACACACCAAAAATCCGACTATGGAGGATTATACCCGGATTTTCGATACCATGCACAAATTTGATATTGCTTCTCAGAATGTCAATTGTGGTGCATGTGGTTACAAGACCTGCCGTGATATGGCATGTGCTATCTTCCGTGGCATGAATGTCCGTGAAAACTGCATTTATTATCTCAAGCACAGCCTGAAGAGCAATTACCGGAAACTCAAGGCAGTGTATGACGCATGCGTAGAAGAAATGCTGAAAATTAATCAGGTCAGCATCCAGATTTCTGCAAGTCAGCAGGATATTTTGTCCAGTACAAACGACATCAGCCAGAAATCCGGGGAGCTTTGCGATAATATCTCCAGACTGCAAAAATTCTGTCAATCCTGTCTGCAATATTATCAGAACAAGCAGGCGGATTCTCTGACACAGGAAGACTTTGCGAAAATGAAGCAGTTCATTACATCCATCGGCACAATGACACAGAGTTACTATGATGTTGCCAAAGATTTTACAGACCGTTCCGGCGGCATTCACGAACAGATTCAGACCATGTCCGTGTCACTTTCTGAACTTTCGGAGCTGTCTGATAAATTACAGCATGTGATGCAGCAAAATGCGTAAGGGTGATATTGATGAAAATTGTAGAAAACAGCAAGGGCTGTTCCATGTGCAGGCGCATTCCGGTACTTTCGGAAGAAGATGTGCAGAAACTGCAAAACGGCGAATTTCTGCACAAATTGATAGAAGAGAACGCCCAGGACATGAAAAATCCGATTGACAATCATTCTGCAACGGACACCATGAATAGTGTGTTGGATAATCTGGAAGCCTTATTCGGCTTTGGCGCTGTTCCGGCAGGGAATCCCGTCCAGGAACAGAATCCAGTCAACGAAGTAACAGAAGAAGATCTCCGCATTGACCAGATTATCTATTGTCATCAGGAAAAATTTTATCTTCGTGGCAAAAGGCAGGATTATACAGTGCAGTTCTGTCCGTTCTGTGGCAATCATCTTTAAGAATTTCAAGAATTTCAGAAAGAGTCCTGTGATATAGATTTTTACATCACAGGACTTTTTAAGTAATATAAAATATTCGGGAAGTGGTGGAATTGGCGTTTGTTTATCAGTTAACAACAGAGGAAATGCGGGAAAAAATGTTTGCATTTCTCAAACCTGTTTATCTAAAATCCCCTGATTCGGATATGCCGAATGTTTATGATGTTCATAGTATAAACTGGACTTTCGGGGTCTATGATCCGGAAAACGGCATTTTTCTGACATTTCTTTCTATGGAATTCAGAAAACTCAAACGTGATAACCGTCTAAGATATGATCGTGATTATTTCGATCACTATCTTGTATGTACAGATCAGGGCAATCTGTTTTCTGTGGCAAAAAACAGATACGGCAGGAAAGAATCAGAAATCCCCGAACAATTCTGGGAGCTTTCCGAAATCATTGAAAACGGTATCCGGTTTTATGAGGACAAAAAAAAGACATTCCTGGAAAGTCTGAATGAGGAACAGCAATCCGAAATGTGGAAAATCCCGAAAGATCTGATAGAGAGATGTAAACCGTCCGCAGAAATTCACAATGAACAGGATGCCAGAAAGCTGTTTGAAACACATCAGTGTAATGATTACATTATTTTTAATAATTATACCCGCAGAACAATTGCGGATTTTGAAAAATTTGCACCAGAAGAAAAAAGGCGTGTCTGGACAGGTGAAAACTATACTGCACTTCTCAAAAAAATTTCCGAATATACAGCTCCTCTCAGTGAAGAACAGTATCAGCAAATTTCAAAGGATTGCCGGGATGCAAGCTATCTTCTTTTTGTAAACAACATGGATGATTCCTATGAAGAACTGACATTCACGGCAATCCGGAACGCCTTGCAATGTGGCGTAAAAAGCTGTGATT
>CAMWJT010000253.1 GCA_947174625.1 uncultured Ruminococcus sp. | reverse complement strand
GTGTTGGAATATACTTCCGTATCGAATACCATGATATTGACATTTTTGCCGGATGCAATTACATGATCCAAACCGCCGAAGCCGATATCATAAGCCCAGCCGTCGCCGCCAAAGATCCACTGGGATTTTTTGCGGAGGTAATCTTTTTCAGCCAGGATCTGTTTAGCCAGTTCACCGTCACAGTTGCAGTTCTCAATTGCAGCAATCAGCTTTTCAGAAGCCGGTGTATTTGCAGCACCATCATTCTTGGTTGCGAGGAACTCTTCCGCAGCAGCCTTGACTTCCGGATTCTTTGCGCATTCAGCAACTTTCTCAACTTTGGCAATGACACGGTTTCTCAGTGTTTCCTGTCCGAGGAACATACCATAGCCGAACTCTGCGTTATCTTCAAACAGGGAGTTGCTCCATGCAGGACCATAGCCCTTCTTGTTGACTGTATAAGGTGTGGACGGTGCGGAGTTGCCCCAGATGGAAGAACAGCCTGTTGCGTTAGCGATATACATTCTGTCGCCGAACAACTGTGTGATCAGTTTTGCATACGGTGTTTCACCGCAGCCAGCACATGCACCGGAGAATTCAAGCAGCGGCTGTTTGAACTGAGAACCCTTGACAGTTGCCTCTGTGAATTTTGCAGTGACTTCCGGCTTGATGTCCTTGGTTGTGCCGTAATCGAATGCTGCCTGCTGATCGAGCTGTGTCTCTAGAGGCTTCATCACGAGTGTATCTGCTTTCTTGTTTGCCGGGCAGATATTTGCACATACGCCACAGCCTGTGCAGTCCAGAACAGAAACCGTCATGCCGAATTTCAGATCGCCGATTGCGGGCTTCATTGCAGCAAGCTTCATGGATGCCGGAGCGGCTTCTACCTCTTCTGATGTGAGTGTAACCGGACGAAGTACAGCATGCGGACATACATAAGCACATTGGTTGCACTGGATGCAGGTATCGGGATTCCATACCGGAACAGTAACAGCGATGCCACGTTTTTCAAATGCGGAAGAACCAGACGGAGATGTACCGTCAGCCAGATCCACAAAAGTAGAAACAGGGAGTTTGTCGCCTTGCTGTGCGTTGCACGGAATCTGAACATTATTAACGAAATTCTCAAGTGCCTTGTTTTCGCAAGTAACTTTGGACATACCCATAGGTGTGTCTTTTGCGTCTTTCCAGGATTCCGGAACGGTTACTTCTACGAGACCCTTGTAGCCGGCATCAATTGCATTCCAGTTCTTCTCAACAACGTCATGTCCTTTCTTGGAATAGGACATTTCTGCAGCGTCTTTCATATACTGGAGAGCGTCTTCAAACGGGATAATATCAGCGAGCTTGAAGAATGCGGACTGGAGGATTGTATTGATTCTTGTACCCATGCCAGTTTCCTGACCGAGTTTCACACCGTTTACTGTGTAGAATTTAATATCATTCTGGGCGATGTATCTCTTAACCTGTCCAGGAAGATTCTTCTCTAAGCCCTCAGCATCCCAGATGGTATTCAGCAGGAATGTACCGCCCGGCTTAATGTCAGATACCATATCGTATTTGTCGATATAGCTCTGGTTATGACATGCCACAAAGTCTGCCTTGTTGATCAGATATGTAGATTTAATCGGTGTATCGCCGAAACGCAAGTGAGATACGGTAACACCGCCGGATTTCTTGGAGTCATAGGAGAAATATGCCTGTGCGTATTTATCCGTATGATCGCCGATGATTTTGATGGAGTTCTTGTTTGCACCAACTGTACCGTCAGAGCCGAGCCCCCAGAACTTGCAGGAGATTGTGCCTGCTGGAGCTGTATCAGGGCTGAAAGAATCATCCAGAGACAGATTTGTCACATCATCCACGATACCGAGTGTGAAACGCTTTTTCTCTGTATTCTTGAAGACTGCAATAATCTGATTCGGTGTTGTGTCTTTAGAACCCAGACCATAACGACCGGTGTAGATCTTGACAGCATCAAATTTCGTATCTTTCAGAGCTGCAACAACATCCAGGTACAGCGGTTCACCGAGAGAGCCAGGTTCTTTTGTTCTGTCGAGTACAGAAATCTGCTTTACAGTATCCGGCAGAGCCTCTACCAGCTTATCAGCTACGAACGGTCTGTACAGACGTACACGAACCATACCGTATTTGCCGCCGTTTGCGTTCAGGTAATCTACAGTTTCTTCTACTGTGTCCATCACAGAACCCATTGCAATGATAACATGTTCTGCATCCGGTGCGCCGTAGTAGTTGAACAGCTTATAGTCTGTGCCGATCTTGGCATTGACTTTGTCCATATATTTTTCAACGACTGCCGGAAGTGCATCATAATATTTATTACATGCTTCACGAGCCTGGAAGAAAATATCAGGATTCTGTGCAGAGCCTCTCAGTACCGGATGATTCGGGTTCAGAGCCTGGTCACGGAATGCCTGTGCTGCTTCCTTGTTGAGCATCTCATCGAGATCTGCATCATCCCATACTTCGATTTTCTGGATTTCGTGAGATGTTCTGAAACCGTCGAAGAAATGCAGGAACGGTACACGTCCTTCAATGGTTGCCAGGTGTGCGACTGCGCCCAGATCCATAACTTCCTGCGGATTGGAAGAGCAGAGCATTGCATAGCCTGTCTGACGGCATGCGTACACGTCGGAATGATCGCCGAAGATGTTCAGTGCGTGGGAAGATACACATCTTGCAGACACATGAATGACATTCGGGAGCAGTTCGCCGGCAATCTTGTACATGTTCGGGATCATCAGGAGCAGACCCTGAGAAGCCGTGTAAGTTGTTGTCAGTGCGCCAGCGGACAGAGAGCCGTGAACGGTACCGGCAGCGCCGGCTTCAGACTGCATTTCTACGACATTGACAGGATCGCCAAACAGATTTTTCTTGTCCTTGGCAGACCACTGGTCTGTGACTTCCGCCATCACAGAAGAAGGTGTAATGGGGTAAATTGCAGAAACGTCCGTAAACGGATAGGATGCCCATGCAGCGGCATTATTGCCGTCCATGGTTTTCATTTTTCTAGCCATTGGAAAAATTCCTCCATAAAAATATTTTTTAGACTGTTGGAGCT
>CAMWJT010000252.1 GCA_947174625.1 uncultured Ruminococcus sp. | reverse complement strand
ATATTGCATAATCCCATCCCTCGGACTGTACCGCCTTGCTCGATCTGCTCCGGATCGGATAAATTTTTGCCAAGCATCTGATAACCGCCACAGATCCCGAATAGGACAGTGCCTTTTTCATGTGCTTTTAAAATTCCGGCTTCTAACCCATTCTGCCGCATCCATAACAGATCTGAGATTGTATTTTTTGTTCCGGGTAATAGGATCAAATCCGGATTTTGTAATTCCTGTAATCCGGAAACATACCGGACGGAAATATGCTCAAGAGATTCTAATATCTTAAAATCCGTAAAATTAGAAATTCTAGGGAATTTTATCACTGCAATATCTAACACGGCATTCTGTCTGATCGTGTGTTTTGATAGTCTTTCCGACAGACTGTCTTCGTCGTCCAAGTCCAGTTCTGTATAAGGCAACACACCCAAGACCGGAATCCCCGTAAGTTCTTCCAGCATTTTCAATCCGGGTTCTAAAATTTCCGGATCGCCACGGAATTTATTAATCACCATGCCTTTTATCCGGCTTTTTTCATGTGCATCCAGTAATGCAATTGTACCATATAGACTGGCAAATACACCGCCCCGGTCAATGTCCCCGACTAAAATCACCGGAGAATCGGAAATCTCCGCCATGCCCATATTGACAATGTCCACTTGTTTCAGATTAATTTCTGCTGGACTGCCTGCACCCTCCAGGACAATTACATCATATTCCTGCGCAAGAGATTCATAAGCATCCTGGATTACTGGAACGAATTCTTGCTTATGCTGATAGTATTCTTTTGCTGTCATAGAATCGAATACTTTGCCATTGACAATAATCTGCGAACCTTTTTCACTGGTGGGCTTTAACAAAATCGGATTCATACGGACATCCGGGAGAATCCCGGCGGCTTCCGCCTGCATGACCTGCGCCCGACCCATTTCTGAGCCGTCCTGTGTAATATACGAATTTAATGCCATGTTCTGCGATTTGAACGGCGCTGTTTTGTATCCGTCCTGATGAAAAATTCTGCATAATCCGGCAGTCACAAAGCTCTTTCCGGCAGATGACATTGTCCCCATAATCATGATAGATTTTGCATGTTTCAATTTTTTGAGAGCATTCAGCAAATACAAATTTTCTTCATGTGTCCGGACTGCGATTCTATAATAACTCTTATCAAGAACCGGGTAAGAATCACAATGCCGGATCAGAATTTTATCAGTTAATAATTTCTGATCCAGATCCGGATATTGCTTTGCCTGGAAAAACAGATAATTGGCACGGGAATCCCAGACGTTAAAATTGAATTGTTTCAGCTCCCCGGCTAAAAAATTCCGTTCCTGTTCCAGAAATTCTAAAAATGAAATCCGATAAGATTCTCCCTGTTCCAGAATGGCACATCCGGCAGCACTCGCAAGCGTATTCACAGACCAGGGCTGTCCGGTTGCACGGATGCTCCGGATCAGTTCCGGATCAGAACAAATCCCATAGCCTGAACGCAGTCCAGGGATGGCATATAATTTTGTCAGGGATTTTAAAATAAACAGATTTGGAAAATCCTGTATCTCTCGAATCATGGAAAATTCTTCTGCATGAAGATCCGTCATATCAAAAAAACATTCATCAAGCAGTACAAATATATGACGCTCCCGACAGATTTTTAAAATTTCTAATAATAAATCTCTCTCAATGCAAAGCCCTGTGGGATTGTTGGGATTGCATAACACCAGAAAATCATAATTGTTTTTTTCCAGTTCTGGTAGCAATTTCTCTGTGATGCTAAAATCTGGCATTTCCATTTTCCAGTGTGTCACATGACAGGAATTTTCCTGCAATGCTTTTTCATATTCCGTGAACGTCGGTACAGGGATTAAGGCATGTCCCGGACGGATTGTCTGCACTGTCCGGAATAATACATCTGCACCGCCGTTTCCGCAGATAATCCAGTCTTCCGGAATTTTGTGATAATCTGCAATCGCTTTCCGTAATTTGCGTTGCTCTCTGTCCGGATAATGTACAATTTCCGGCAGTGCATCCCGGATTGCCGTCATCACGGATTCCGGAATGCCGAACGGATTTATATTTGCTGAAACATCAAGTAATTTTTCTTCTGTGAAATAAATATCACCGCCGTGCATAAATTGCCTCCTGTTAGTTATAACTTGATAAACCAGATCAGAATTAGAATTCTGACCGCACTCAACAGAACGAGTGACAAAATAGCTGTCAGGATTAAAATCCTGTTTATTTTTAAAATATCCTCCGGCTGTGCCGTCCGGATCGGGTCGCCGATTGTCGGCTTTTCTACCATTTCCCCAAAATAATGGTGCGTACCGCCTAGTTGGATTTCTAATGCACCGGCGGCAACGGATTCTGTCTGTGCAGAATTCGGGGATAAGTGATTCTTTCTGTCTCGTCGGAAGATGCTCCAGGCAGAATGAAAATTTAATTTTTGTGATTTTCCTGATAATTTCACAGCAAGTAACATCATACAAGCGCATAATCTGGATGGGATAAAATTTGCAAGATCATCCAATTTTGCGGATGCCATTCCGAAATATTGATATTGCGGATTGCGATACCCTACCATAGAATCCAGTGTATTCACGGCTTTATACCAGAATCCGAACGGCGCACCCCCGATCAGCAGATAGAATAAAGGCGCAGTCACACCATCCGACGTATTTTCAGCGACTGTCTCAATGCACGCTTTGATAATTTCTTCTTCGGACAGTTGACTTGTATCACGTCCGACAAGCCTTGCAATCTGCTTCCGGGATGCTTCCAGGTCATGTGTCTGCAAGACTTCATAGACTTTATGGCTCTCCTGTTCCAGACATCTTGTCGCTAGAATCTGGTAACTCCAGAATGTATTTAACATGAAACATACGACCGGGTGAATCTGCAATGCAAGAAATAACAGCAATGCAGAGACGAAAAAACTAATCCCTGGAATCCCAAGTGCAAGAATCAATCCGGCAATTCGTGCTGATTTTGGATCTTTCGGAAACAGGCTTCTTAAGAATTCTTCAGATCCTGCAATTGCCTTGCCGATCCAGACAACCGGGTGTGGGAGCTGTTCCGGAT
>CAMWJT010000251.1 GCA_947174625.1 uncultured Ruminococcus sp. | reverse complement strand
GAAATATGCAAGACAATATTTTGATGTTGAAAATCCCCCCATGCGCTGGACGAAAAAAAGTTATATCGAGAAAGCTCCCATTTGGTGCAGTGTTGATCTGCGTGACGGCAACCAGGCTTTAATTATTCCGATGAGCCTGGAAGAAAAACTTGAATTTTTCAAATTGCTTGTCAAAATCGGATTCAAAGAAATTGAAGTCGGCTTCCCGGCGGCTTCTGAGACAGAATATGAATTCTGCCGTGCCTTGATTGAACAGAATTTAATCCCGGATGATGTCACAATCCAGGTGCTCACACAGTCCAGAGAACATATCATTGCCCGGACTTACGAGGCACTCAAAGGCTGTAAAAACGCCATTGTGCATCTATATAATTCTACGTCCCTGGCACAGCGTGAGCAGGTATTCCGGAAAAGCAAACAGGAAATTATTGACATTGCCGTATTCGGCGCAAAACTCTGCAAAGAATACCGGGAAAAAACAGAGGGTAACTTCCGGTTTGAATACTCCCCGGAAAGTTTCACCGGAACAGAACCGGAATTTGCCGCAGAGATCTGCAATGCGGTGATTGACATCTGGCAGCCGTCCGAACAGGATAAAGTCATTATTAATCTGCCGGTGACGGTTTCTCACTCTATGCCGCATGTGTATGCTAATCAGGTCGAATATATGTGCGATCACCTGAAATCCCGTGAGAATGTAATTATTTCCCTGCATCCGCACAATGACAGAGGCTGTGCCGTGGCAGATACAGAAATGGGACTGCTCGCAGGCGCTGACCGTGTAGAAGGAACACTGTTCGGGAACGGTGAACGTACTGGCAATGTGGATGTGATCACACTTGGTATGAACATGTTCTCGCATGGTGTCGATCCGGAACTTGATTTTTCCAACATGCCGGAGCTGACAGAACTCTATGAACGTGTCACGAGAATGCACGTCTATGAACGTCAGCCCTACAGTGGCAAGCTTGTCTTTGCAGCGTTCAGCGGTTCGCATCAGGATGCCATTGCAAAAGGCATGAAATGGCGTGAAGAACATGATCCGGAACGCTGGACAGTCCCCTATCTGCCGATTGATCCGACAGACGTCGGGAGAGTTTACGAAGCAGACGTCATCCGGATTAACAGTCAGTCCGGCAAAGGCGGTATCGGGTATCTGTTGGAAACACAATTCGGACTGGATCTGCCTAAGGCAATGCGTGAAGAAGTCGGCTATCTGGTCAAGAGTGTTTCGGATCATAAGCATAAAGAGTTGCTCCCGGAGGAAGTACACCAGATTTTTACGGACACTTATGTGAATATTAAAAATCCGTTGGAATATCAGGAAATCCACTATGTCCAGAAAGATAATACGCAGTCTTTGATCCAGGCGACCCTGTCCCTGACAAGATCCGGAGATGCGTATACACTCCGTGCAGACGGGAGTGGCAGGCTGGATGCTGTGAGCAATGCGCTGAAACAATTCACTGGCACAAAATTTGTGATTAAAAATTACACAGAACATGCCATGACAGATACTTCTGCATCAGATGCGATTGCGTATGTTGCCATTGAAGCAGAGAATAAAATTTACTGGGGTGTCGGGATTAAGAAAGACATTTCAGAAGCATCCGTAGCGGCTTTGTTCAGCGCACTGAACAGATATTTAAATAAATAAAATTAATTAATTGCCGGAAACATCACGAGACACAGAATTTAATTATCATAATTTTAAGCCCTGTGTCTTGTGATTCTGGACATAAAATTTTGTTGAATTTTGTCGTTTGTGCTGATTTTTCCAGATCACATTGACGATCCTGCAAAAATATGTTAGAATAAAGTGATAAAAATTTTCAGAATTCAGAATTTTTCAGAATTTTAAGGAGACTTTAACTATGGAAAAAAATCCAAAAATTCCATTTCTTACAAAAGCACAGGCAGAAGAAATCTGCAAGGAGTATCCCACACCGTTTCATATTTATGATGAAAAGGGCATCCGGGAAAATGCACGGCTTGTACAGAAAGCATTTGGCTGGAATAAAAATTTCAAAGAATACTTCGCCGTCAAGGCAACCCCCAATCCGTTTCTGCTGAAAATTCTCCAGGAAGAAGGCTGTGGCGTGGATTGTTCCAGTTATACAGAATTGCAGATGAGCGAAGCGTGTGGATTTTCCGGCAGTGACATCATGTTTTCTTCTAATGTCACACCGGCGCAGGACTATGAATTAGCCTATAAACTGGGTGCTTATATCAATCTGGATGACATCACACATATTGAGTATCTGGAGAATTTAACCGGGATTCCGGAGACAATCTGCTGTCGGTTCAATGCCGGCGGAAAGTTTACAATTTCTACGGAAATCATGGACAGTCCGGAAGATGCAAAATATGGATTCACTCGTAAACAAATGTTTGAAGGATTCCGGAAATTGCAGGAAAAAGGCGCAAAGCATTTCGGCATTCATGCGTTCCTCGCATCCAGTACCATGACAAACGAATATTATCCGACACTTGCCAAACAATTATTTGAACTTGCTGTGGATTTACATCGGGAAACCGGAGCTGATATTCAATTTATCAATCTGTCCGGCGGTGTGGGTGTTGCCTATCGTCCTGACCAGACCCCGAATGATATTTTAACAATCGGGGAAGGCGTTCACAAGGTCTTTGATGAAATTCTTGTTCCGGCTGGTCTTGGTGATGTGGCAATCTTTACGGAAATGGGACGTTTCATGTTAGCACCTTATGGACATCTCGTGACAAGAGTTCTGCATAAGAAGCATATCTACAAAGAATACGTCGGCGTGGATGCCTGTGCGGCAAATCTCATGCGTCCGGCAATCTACGGAGCGTATCATCATATCACAGTACTTGGCAAAGAAGACCAGGACTGCACTTACAAATGCGACGTGACGGGCGGTCTGTGCGAAAATAATGACAAATTTGCGATTGACAGAATGCTCCCTCCGGTAGAAATCGGCGATCTGCTCGTGATTCATGATGCTGGTGCGCATGGTTTCTCTATGGGTTATAATTATAATGGCAAACTTCGATCTGCGGAATTACTGCTTTGTGAAGATGGTTCTGTGAAACTGATC
>CAMWJT010000250.1 GCA_947174625.1 uncultured Ruminococcus sp. | reverse complement strand
TGCCAATTCTGTCAATAATCCGGACAATTCCTGATTGCACAAAGCAAGCCATCTTCTCTGCGTGATGCCGTTGGTCTTGTTCTGGAAACGTTCCGGATAGAATGCGTACCAATCTGCAAGCGCCGTATCTTTCAGGATCTGCGTATGAATCTCTGCCACACCATTGACAAAACTGCCCATGAAAATTGCCATGTGTGCCATGTGAACCATGTTATCCTGGATGATTCTCATTTTGCGGATTTTGCTCTTGTCTGCGCCTTTCTGGTATAATTCTGCAATCAGCATTTCATGGAGTCTCACAATAATCTGATAAATTTCCGGCAATAATTCCTGAATCAACGGCGCATACCATTTTTCAAGCGCCTCCGCCATAATCGTATGATTGGTATACCGGAAAATCTTTCTTGCCATGTCTGCGGCATCTTCAAACGGGATGTTTTCGAGCATCAATAACCGGATCAGCTCCGGGATGGAGATCACCGGATGTGTGTCATTCAACTGGATGGTCAGCATGTCTGTCAGATTGTCAAAATTTCCATAATCTTCCTTATGCTTGCGCAACAGATCCTGCAAGGATGCCGAACAGAAGAAATACTGCTGTTTTAATCTTAATTTTTTGCCCTCGTTGGTGTCGTCATTCGGATATAAACACCGGGAAATGTCTTCTGCATAGATTTTCTCAGCACAAGCGCCCAGATAATTCTGCGAATTGAAAATTTTAAAATCAAATTCCTGTAACGGCTCTGCCTGCCATAACCGGAGTGTCCCAATATTTTTTGTGCCGTAGCCGATCACGGGCATGTCATACGGGACAGCTTTCACAGTCTGATTCTGATATTTCACCAGAACTGTGTCTTCCTCCCGGCGAACTGACCACGCATCGCCGTATTTCGTCCAGTCGTCCGCTGTTTCATCCTGGAATCCGTCTGTGATTTTTTGTTTAAACAAGCCGTATTTGTACCGGATGCCGTAGCCGTCTAAAGGCAGATCCAGTGCAGCCGCACTGTCCAGGAAACAAGCGGCTAATCTGCCAAGTCCGCCATTACCAAGGGCGGCATCTTCAATCTCTTCCAGAACAGAGAGTGAAGTCCCCATCTCCTGTAAAGCCTGTTCCATCTCGTCATAGATCCCCAGGCAGAGCAGATTATTATAAATACTCCGTCCCATGAGGAATTCCATCGAGAAATAACACGCATGCCGTGCATTCCGGTGAGCGTTCCGGCTGTCCTCCCAGTCTGTTTCCATTAACTGCATCACCATTTCACCGATTGCCTGGTGCAATTCCTGCGGTGTCGTCTCGTTTGCAGGCTTGTCAAGCATGCCTGTCAGATATTTTTTGAAAGTTTCTTTTGTATACTGCATCATGATTCAGTTCCCTCCGGCTTATGATTTGTATTTTTATTGATATTATTTTTCTGATGATAATTTCTGACCGGCTTTTTGATTTCCGGTTTCTTCACAGCTCTGCCGTACGTCCGGTTCAGTTTCCGGATCTGCTTTGCAAGCTCTTCTGAGAAATCCTCTTCGCATGTCCGGTATTGCCAGTTACCGCCCAGGACGGACGGTGTGTTCATCCGACCGGATTTCCCGGCATTCAAGAAATCCTGCATCTGCGCTACGGATAATTCTGCAATGCTCTGCCATGCACAGGCAATCATTGCATCCGGGATTTCGGATTTTTTGCGGACTCTCAGATATTTTTTCGCATACTTGATGGTATTCTTATCAGAATCCTCCAGCCAGCCTTTTAATGTCTGATTGTCATGCGTCCCGGTATAAACCACACAATGCGGTGATGCAAAATTATGCGGCAGATGTTCATTGTCCGGATCGCTGTCAAATCCGAATTGCAGGACTTTCATCCCAGGATAATGCAATACTTTGAGCATATTCCGGACAGCAGGTGTAATAAATCCCAGGTCTTCGGCGATAATATTCAGACCACCCAATTCCCTGCCGGCAGCCTGGAATAATTTTTTATTTGGTCCTTTGCGCCATCTGCCCTTGACAGCATCTTTACTTCCGTAGGGGATTGTATAATAACTTTCAAATCCCCGGAAATGGTCAATCCGGATCACGTCATACAGATCCGCCGCAAATTTCAGCCGGGATGTCCACCAACTGAAATTATTTTTTGTGTGATACTCCCAGTTATACAACGGATTCCCCCAGAGCTGTCCGGTCGGCGAAAACGGATCCGGCGGACAACCTGCAACTTCTACTGGCTTTTTCTGGTCATCCAGGTCAAATAATTCCGGAGCTGCCCACACATCCGCACTGTCATAAGCGACATAGATCGGCATATCCCCGATAATTTCCACCTGGTGCTGATTGGCATATTTTTTCAGGGCATGCCACTGCTGAGCAAATACAAACTGAATAAAACAATATAATTCTATCTCATCAGCAAGTGTTTTTTTGGCAGACTCCAGAGCATCCGGGTCACGCATGGCAAGTTCTTGCTCCCATTCATACCAGGGCGCACCGTCATGAGCATCTTTCAGCGCCATGAACAGCGCATAATCCGGAAGCCAGTGTTTATTAGCATTCCGGAATGCCGTGTAGCCTCTTAATTTCCGTTTGCGGAATCTGGCAAATGCCCGTTTCAGAACGGTGATGTTGCTCCGGTATAACAATTCATAATCAATGCTGTCTGTGTTTCTCTGCCAGAGCATTGCCGCATAGTCTTCATGTTCCAACAAACCGAGTTCTTCGAGTTTCTCGAAATCAATAAAATACGGATTGCCGGCATAGACCGAAAATGACTGATAAGGCGAATCACCGTAGCTTGTCGGTGATAATGGGAGGATCTGCCAGTAAGCCGTTTCGCTTGCCTGGAGAAAATCCACAAAATCATAAGCTGATTTTCCCATTCTGCCAATGCCATAGCGTGATGGCAAACTAGAAATATGCAGCAGAATACCACTTTTTCTCATAATTGACTTAATTACTCCTTTTTTTAATTTTTAATTTAAATTTTATTTTTTTTAGAAATTTTAATTTTCTTTTTATTTTTGTAATTTTCATGATTTTCATGAATTTCATGAATCATCAATGATTCTTCTGTTAAATAATCCTGTAC
>CAMWJT010000249.1 GCA_947174625.1 uncultured Ruminococcus sp. | reverse complement strand
GTGTAGAAGAAGCGTATCAGGAAATCATGAAGCGACTCATGGGTGAAGCATAATGGGCGGATTTTTCGGTGCAGCTTCTGAAAATGACTGTATTACAGATGTCTTTTTTGGCACGGATTACCATTCTCATCTTGGTACAAGACGAGGTGGTATGACGGCTTATCATCCGGAACTGGGCTTTCAAAGAAGCATTCATAGTATTGAAAATTCTCCGTTCCGGACGAAATTTGAACGTGATGTCGTTTCTATGCAAGGCAGGCTCTGTATCGGCTGTATCAGCGATACAGACCCACAGCCGATTCTGATGCGTTCCAAACTGGGATTGTATGCCGTATGCAGTATTGGTGTCATCCAGAATGCCAAAGAATTAGCCGAAGAATTGCTTGCAAACGGCTGTTCCAGTTTTGAAGTCATGAGCAGTGGTAATATCAATTCTGGTGATCTGATCGGCGCATTGATCTCTCAGAAAGAGAATCTGATAGACGGCATCCGGTATGCACAGGAAAAAATCACCGGGACTATGTCATTGCTGATTCTGACAACAGACGGGATTATTGCCGCAAGAGACAAATCCGGTCGTCTGCCGATTGTGATCGGCAAGCGTGATGATGGCTACTGCGTATCTCTGGAATCATTTGCATTCCAGAAACTTGGTTATTATATCCATAAAGAACTAAAAGCCGGTGAGATTGTCAAATTAACAGCAAAAAGCTGTGAGACGTTATTTGCCGGGACGGGAGATTTAAAAATCTGTTCGTTCATGTGGACATATTACGGCTATCCAAATGCCGTCTATGAGGGGGTCACGGTAGAGACCATGCGGACGAGAAACGGCGAAATCATGGCGGAGAATGACATCAAAGCCGGAAGACTTCCGGACGTGGATTATGTCTGCGGTGTGCCGGATTCCGGTACACCCCATGCAATCGGCTATGCGAACAGAAGCGGGATTCCGTTTGCCAGACCGTTTATTAAATATACACCCACATGGCCTAGAAGTTTCATGCCGACCAGTCAGACACTCCGGAATCAGGTTGCCAAGATGAAATTAATCCCGGTACATGAATTGATTGAGGGCAAGAAATTATTATTTGTGGATGATAGTATTGTCCGTGGGACGCAGATGCGGGAAACCGTTGAATTTCTCTATGAAAACGGCGCAAAAGAAGTCCACATGCGTTCTGCCTGTCCGCCGATCATGTACGGCTGTAAATATCTGAATTTTTCAAGAAGCACTTCCGAAATGGAACTGATTGCCCGGCAGGTGATTGATTCACTCGAAGGCGCAGAGGGTATGCAATATCTGGAAGAATACAGCAATTCCGAAACAGAACGAGGCAGAAAGCTCCGGGATGAAATCTGTCGCAGACTGAAACTCACATCGCTGGAATTTCAGTCGTTGTCCGGTACAATCCGTGCAATCGGCAAGCCGGAATGTGAATTGTGTACTTATTGCTGGAACGGAAAGGAATGATTTGATTTTGCACAGAACAGGCATTCAGGGAATTCATGAAGAATGCGGTGTATTCGGTATATTTTCTAAGCATACAACACAGGTTGCAAATCTGACTTATGCCGGATTGTTCGCATTACAGCACAGAGGACAGGAAAGCTGTGGCATCGTGGTGAATGACAAGGGTGTTTTTGCACATCATAAAGACATCGGACTTGTGCAGGAAGTATTTACGCAATCGGTGATGGATGCTCTCGGCGAGGGCAATATTTCCATCGGACATGTCCGGTATTCGACAACAGGCGGTAACAACCGGGTGAATGCACAACCCCTGGTTGTCCGGCATGTCAAAGGACCATTGGCAATTGCACATAACGGGAATCTGGTCAATGCGCACAGGCTCCGGGAACGTTATGAACTCAAAGGCGCAATTTTCCAGTCCACGAATGATACGGAAGTGATTTCTTATTGTCTGACAGAACATCGATTGAAAAAAGATTCGATTGAAAGAGCTGTGGAACATGCCATGTATGATTTACAGGGTGCGTATTCTCTGGTGATTATGTCAGCACAGAAATTAATTGCTGCAAGAGATCCGAACGGATTCCGTCCGCTTGTGATGGGGAGTTTCCCGGATGGCAGTATCATTTTTGCATCAGAGACCTGTGCCTTGGATGCCGTCGGTGCAGAATTTGAAAGAGATCTTCTGCCAGGAGAAATTATCGTCGTTGAACCAGAAGGCATCCGGTCTATCCGGACACATTGCGGCAGAAAGTCAGCTATGTGTGTATTCGAGTATGTCTATTTCGCAAGACCAGATTCTGTACTGGAGGGATGCAGTGTCCACAGAGCAAGACTTCGTGCCGGAGAATTGCTCTGGCAAGAACATCCCGTTGACGCTGATGTTGTGATTGGTGTCCCTGACAGCGGTCTGGATGCGGCACTTGGTTTTTCTCATGCGTCCGGGATTCCCTATGGTGTGGGATTTGTCAAGAATCGTTATATCGGCAGGACGTTCATTCAGCCCAGTCAGCAACAGAGAACAAATTCTGTGAATCTGAAATTAAATGTGATACGGGAGACAGTCGCTGGAAAGCGTGTTGTATTGATTGATGATAGTATCGTCCGGGGGACGACTTCTGCCAGGATCGTGAAACTGGTCAGGGATGCCGGTGCGAAAGAAATTCATTTTATGGTATCCTGTCCGCCGTTCACGAATCCTTGTTATTTCGGGACGGATATTGACAGCAGAGAACATTTAATTGCCTGTCAGATGACAATCCCGGAAATCTGCCGGACAATCGGCGCTGATACGTTGGGTTATTTAAGTCTTGACGGTGTAACATCCATTGCAAAGCATGCAAAATGCGGTTTCTGTACCGGATGTTTTACGGGGGATTATCCGGTCTCTGTTCCCAAAGAAATGCCCAAAGATAAATTTGAATCGAAATTAGGAGAGTTTTGAATTATGGCTAGTTTTTCTGAAAGCTACAAAAAAGCCGGTGTGGATGTGACTGCCGGCTATGAAGCAGTCAAACTCATGAAAGAACATATTGCAAAGACAAACATTCCGGGTGTGATTTCCGGAATCGGCGGTTTCGGCGGTCTGTTTGAACCGGATCTCACAGGAATTGAA
>CAMWJT010000248.1 GCA_947174625.1 uncultured Ruminococcus sp. | reverse complement strand
CGCAATTATCCGTTCTTTATCTTCGGGACGGAAAATCGGTTCGGAAATTACCACAAGAACAGGTGTGAAACTGAAATCATTCGCCAAATACCTTGTTATGCCGACTGCACTGCTTGCGTCCGCAACAACTGCAAAACGCTTCCAGCTTACAACGCCGACAGCCTGTGCAAGATAGTTATAAACATACTGTTCTTCCGACTGAATAACGCCTTCTACAAGTTCGTTGTCAAGTTTAAGAGCTTCCGCAACTTTTCTTACGAATTTTGTAGTATCAGTCGCACCGACAAACAGTCCAGGAATTCTGATACTCGGAACGCCGAACTTCTCCTCAAACTTCTTTGCAGGTCCTTTGAAAAGCCATGGATTCACGATAATATTCAGTGCTGCACCGGAGCATTTCTTAATATCTTCTATCCCCTGATCTTTTGTGAAAAATGTGTTGACTTTTAGTCCAAGACGAGAAAGTATACGATCTATCTCTTCAAGAGTTCCGCTCCAGAAAGGATCGTGATAAGGAACAATTCCAAAAATATTTACAAGTTTTTCATCTTTCGGAACAGTTTCCTCAATCATCTGATCAATCATTGTATTCCATACAATTTCATATCCCAGATTACTGTCGCCTGCAAATCCCGGTGTTTCAATTGGATAAACTGCATGACCCTTATCCTGAAATTCCTGTGTTACGCTTACAATATCATCTCCGATAATTCCTGCCGTACAGCCTGTAAGAACAAAATAAGCATCTGCATCTATGATATCTACTGCACCCTGAATCGTTGTACGCAATTTCTCTGTTCCGCCGAATATAACTTCTTTTTCCAGCATATTACTGGACGGAAGCGATACACCACTGACAAAACAGGATGACTTATGTCCTGACTGTCCTTGTTCAGCCGCCGTTGTCTGCATACAGCAGCCCGGTCCTGAATGCAAAACAGGACAGACTCTGTTAATCGCTCCCAGAACGGAATTGATTCCAGCAAGAACACAGCCGCCTCTTGGGTTTTCCATTATCTGTGACATCTCAATTACCTCCTTTGATGTATTTAAAAGCGTTTTCCTGATACCACGAATCTTTATACGGCAATTTAACATGCTGTGCAAGTTTGACATTAAATCCGGGATTCTGAAGCTGATCCGCAATTTTATTTCCCAAAAACAGCAATCCGTCATATCCCATTGTCGGACGTTTTCCGTCAAGTACATGAGTCGTTGGAATACCTAACTTTGCCGCCCATTCTGGTACCCCGATAAACGCATCAGGTTTTAGTTTGCTAAGAAGATTCGCCTGTTCAAAAGGCTGCATATTGGCAATATCCACAACAAAATTTTCGTGTATTCCGTTCAGGTATTCAATATCTGTCTGTGCGTCTTCATCGTAAGTAGGTGTTTCAAGTCCTACGAGTTCCATTCCGAAATCATCAATCAGGGTTGCCGCTGCAAATGAACGTCCTGTACCGCCGCAGATGAATACTCGTTTTCCTTTCAGCCGTTCTCTCAGTTCAGCTACCAAAGGTTCAATACGCTCATGCTCTTTTGCAATAATTTCCTCTGCTTCCTTTTCCTTGCCGAGTACCTTTGCAATACCAAGATACCATTTATCCGGGTTACGTATACCAATGGGCATAACGGTATGAGAATAGGGAATTTCGTAATCTTCCCAAAGGGTTTTCATAAACTCATCAGCAAAAACTTTACAGATAGAAGTGGAAGCCTGTGCAGAAGGGATCTTTCTGATTTTCTCCAATGAGCTGTAAAACGGAATATAGTTTACTCTTGCGCCTATCTGAGAAAGCATCCGCTCCATTTCTTTCTGATCTGCATAGCTTACTGTTGTAGGAGCAAATAAATTCACAAGTCCCTCCTCTTTGGGTACAGATTCTTTTTTGAGAATATATTTGTTAATCGCAAGAAATGCCGCATCAAAGCCTGATGCACATATTTTGGATTTGAATCCCTCACAGTGAATAGGCACCATAAGCGTATCTGGATATTCCTGCTGTAAGTCTTCTGCAATAGCGTCAATGTCATCTCCGATGATTCCGGAAGCACATGATGCATAGATAAATGCCAGTTTCGGATGATAGCGTTCTACCGCCTTTTTTACAGAATCACGAAGTTTCTGCTCTCCGCCGAATACAACACTTTTCTGATCGATGTTTGTTACAATAACTCTTGGATTTTTGATATTCCTGATTCCTCTGTGAGCCTGTCCTACACGGTACATATCAACAGCCATAATGGAACATCCCACACATCCCTGCGGTGAATGAGATATAAATACAGAATCTTCTAACGACATCAATGCTGCCATACTGTTTATTTGCTGGCATTGAAGTCCTTGTGCAAAGCTCCTGTCTGCTCTTTTCAGACAGCCTTTTCTGAAATTTTCTTCAACTTCTTTTCCTGTCGTTCCTAAATCGTTGATTCTTCCCGTTTTGCTTTCACGCACACCAGAATATTGTATATTTGTCATAATATCCGCCTTTCTAATTACTACAATCCGCATATATTGATTGCATATTTTTCTGCATGATCTTTTATATTCTTTATCAATGGAGTTTCACCGCATACCTTACAGTTTTTATTTTTTACTGCAAATTCTGCAATTCGTGTTTTCATGGACAAACCGTCTATCATAAACATTTTACCAGTCAGCAATTCTCCGATTCCCAAAATATATTTTATTGCTTCAAGCGCCTGAATGCTGCCTGTAATCCCTGCTACAGCACCAATAATACCCGCTTGACTGCAATTAGGAATCGTTCCGCTTTCAGGGATTTCCTCAAAGATGCACCTGTAACAAGGATATTTTTCCGGAACATATGTCATTACCTGTCCCTCAAAACGCATTATCCCTGCATGACAGAATGGTTTCTTCAGCAATACACAGACATCATTGATGAGAAACTTGGTTTCAAAATTATCCGCTGCATCAATGATAAAATCGTATCCGCTTATGATTTCCTCTGCATTTTCTGCCGTAAGAAAATAAGAATATGCTTTCACAGTAATTTTATTATTTAATTTCTGAAGTGCCAGTTTTGCAGATTCAGCCTTGTTCTGATCTACATTTTCCGTATTATGG
>CAMWJT010000247.1 GCA_947174625.1 uncultured Ruminococcus sp. | reverse complement strand
GGACAGGATGATTTAAATCTATGTCCGGTGATTTTTAATTATTTTAATAATTCTAATTTCATCAGGCAGAAATCATAGACTGTAATTTTGCCGTCATGATCCAGATCTCCAGCTTTCCAATCCGCAAGCGTTCCCTGACTATGCAACCATTTCTGCATAGAAATCAGATCCACAAGACTAAATTCTCCGTCTGCATTCACATCCCCACGGATCGGATCGTCAGACGGATTGCTCGAATTGTTGGAATAGTCTGTATCATCCGCCATCAAACATAATAATTTGATCGTGTCACCATAATAGACATCATCACCGTAATTGACAATCACATCACGGAGCTGATCATGCCATTGTATATCGCCTGTTGCCTTTGCCGCAAGCAGAACCGGCGCTGTAAAGCATAAGTCTGAATAATCTTCAAACGCTGTACCGTCCATGTGATACCCTGCCATGATTTCCCACGGATCAGAATTTGTTGTTGTTTTCATGAAATTGCTGATCTGCTCTGCATAAATCTTTGCCGTTTCATTTTGATTGATCAGATAATCCATACTGATCCGCCAGGGATCACGACACGCATTATAATAATAATCGCCGTCATTTTCGGATTCCAGAAAATCCGCCGGAGATGCTTTCCATGTGCCGTCAGCATCCCGGATCACAAAATCCGGCAAGATTCCATTCTGATAAGTCGCTGTCAGCTCCGTGATGATCTCATAAGTCGTATGATAGACTTTCATCCAGTTCTCATCACCGGAAACTTTTGCAAATTCCGGCAGATACGACAAAATAAAATCTGACGTCCTTGTTGCATGATAATAACTTTCTGAACTGTCGCACTCTGATACCCAGTCGCCGAGTGTCAGCGTCCAGTATTCATGATTGACATCATATGTCATAATATCAGCAATCATTGCTTTTGCAGATTCCAGATAATTGATCTCGCCGTCACTGCCCCAGACTGCATCTGCTAACAACAGAGAATATGCAATATCCATATCGCCATCTGTTGCAGAATCACAGAAACCGCCGGTCATGCTCCCTTCTTCTGCGCCATCAATCAAAGTCATCCCGTTGTCGCACTGTTGCCAGGACATCAGATTTGCTCCGATACTGCTCGGATGCGCCTTGTAATAACGATACATGCCGTCAAAGTAATCCTTTGCGGATGAATCCTGCTCCGCCATCTGCGCAAAGATCAACATGCCGTAACCATGTGCTTCTGATACGGTCACTTCAACAGACTGGTTATTTCCGGCATACATGCTCTCGCTGTACCAGACATAATACTGTTGTTCGTTCGTGACATAAGTATCCTGTTTCACATATTTTTCTTTCCACTGCTGATAAAAATTCACAGTATCCTGTGAAAAATCAGAGGATACCTCCGGGAGCGCATTCACTGACATGCTAATCGCACTTCCTGTGAGAATCCCCAGAGCTGTCAAGAAACTGAAAATTTTCTGAAATTTCTTCATAACAAAATGCCCCCATGTTCAATCTTATTTCTTACAAAAATATATTTTTTCTTCCGGGAGTAATCCAGTAATGTCTATTTTCTGGTCTTTCTTGTTTCGCAGATCTATCACATAATCCGTAATGTCTCTGATCCCGACAATCCAGTCATTGACGTATTTTTTGACGGATTCCCCCCGGATGCCGATCTGAATCGAACGATAATTCAAAGCATGCCCTTGAATATCCCGTTCGGGATCCCACTGCACTCTGATTTCAGAATTCCGGATTTTCTCTTGCCACTCCTGATAAGAGATCCCCTGATTCTCGTGATAACTGGATAATACGGCATGTTGCAGTATCTCATCAAACGCAGATCGCTTGATCTGAATGGCTAAAATATGCTCTTGATTTTCTTTCAGTCCCCACCCGGAACGGTACATCATCCAAAGAAATGATGGCTTGATCCAGGTCATGCGATTTAACTTAAAATGCGTCCCGAACGTCCCCAGACAGACGGCTTCTTCTGCAATCTCGGCAGAATATGCCTGATACACCTGAATTGTAGATTCATCATAGACGGCTCTGATTTGCTGATACTCTGTCATAACAGCTCCTGTTCTCCGGATTTAAACCGGCATCAGTTTCAGTTTCAACAAGACAAGATCATAAATATTCACTAGATTATTAGAATCCATGTCCCCTGCGTGCATTTGTTCTTCCGTAATGGATGCCAGATTTAATAAATATTTTTGCATGTAAATTAAATCCTGCAAATTCACCACATGATCTGTCAGAATATCGCCTTTTTCAAAAATTATTTCAGATTCTGTTGTCTCTGGAATGGTCTCCGTGACAGATTCTGTAAATTCTGTTATTTCGGGGATTGTCTCCGTGATTGGCTCTGTAAATTCTGTAGATTCTGTCGTTTCCGGAACTGTCTCCGGCATGGTCTCCGTTGGCTGTTCTGAATCGCCATTGAGATACTCTGTGATTTTCTGATACCAATAATTCCCCATTTTTTCGTAGCCTGTCGCATTCGGATGAACGCCGTCCAACAGATCCTGCTTTGTGAGTTGTGAATTGATGTCAGATAATGCAATTGGCTTGCCCTCCGCCTGTTTCTCTGAAATCAACGCTTTCACGGCAGTATTATAATCATCTACAACCTGATCCATCTCTTCGGCTGTGTAAGCATCTGTGTAATTTGTCACATCCGCATCCATGTAGGGAATCGTCGCCAGATATAACAGACCATCTTCCGGGAGATACTCCAGAATGGTATCTACCAGCAATTCCAAACGCTCCGGCATCGCATCCAGTTCATAACTGGATAAAATATCATTTGTGCCGATCTGGAGCATGACCACGTCCGCCGGATAGTTCTCCATGAGCCAATCTGAAAAATTATAAATACCGCTTCTCATGCCGGGAATGTCTGCAATCGCATAACCACTGTAGCCTGCGTGATTCGGATCAATGCCATCACCGCCCCAGTTCGGACCTACCAAGTCAATCTGATCTGCATAGCCATTGGATTCTAACATTTTCCAGAGCGTGAGCCGGTAACCGCCGACCGGATCGCCTGTAAATCCATCTGTGATAGAATCCCCTAACGGCATGATTCTTAATTTCTCAGTATTC
>CAMWJT010000246.1 GCA_947174625.1 uncultured Ruminococcus sp. | reverse complement strand
GTCATATCCACGGCAACAATCCGCAAATCTGAAGTATGTTCCTGTTTTTCATCCAGGATAATTTCTTGCAGCGCAGAAAAAATCTTGTCACAGCGTTCTTCCTCTGCAAACAGTCTTTTCCCTGGTGTTGTCTCTGCCGGGACGTAACCGGCAATGCTCACAAGTCCCTGGACAGGATCCATGCTGTCTTCTAAAATTTTTCCGTACTGACTGACAATCAAAGTCCCATATTCATAACTGATATTGAATGCCGGTATGCTTTTCTGCACATCAATCACAAGCGTATGGGGAAATTCCCGGCGGATGTCCACCGTTTCTGCATCCGTCAGGATTTCTTCTGCTTTCTGTTCCAGTTCCTCCAGATGCAGACGCATCATGTTATCCCCACGCTTTACACCAATGCTCTGGATAATCTCATCTGCACTGCTCCCGGTGTAATTGCCCGTGACATGAAATTTCTCAATATTAAAAAATACCGTCATTGACAGCGTCATCAACAATGCAAATGCAAACAGAACCACCAGCAGGACATAGGCGGAACGTCCTCTCCTGCGGCGGCGGACTCTGCGCTGATTTCCTTCATGTGCCATATTTGTCTTTTCAATATCTCTCAAACTATTCTCACTTCTCTCATTTCCTGCTTACAAAAATCATGCAGAAACTCTCTGGATTTTTGCGCCGAGATTCTGCAATAATATTTCCGGTCTGTCATAGCCCCTGTCAATGTGTGAAATATCCGTGATACTGGTCTGTCCCTGTGCGCCGAGTCCGGCAATCAACATACAGGCACCGCCACGCAGATCCGTTGCACTGACACATGCACCGTGGAGCTGTTTCACGCCCCGGATGACAGCCACACGTCCGATTGTCCGGATGTCCGCCCCCATCCGGATGAGCGCATCCACATGCCGGAAGCGGTTTTCAAAAATCGTTTCTTCCATCACGGACGTGCCGGATGCCGTACAAAGCGCCGCCATGAAAATTGCCTGTGTGTCCGTGGGAAATCCCGGATAGGGCATTGTTTTCAGGTATTTTACAGCATGGATGGGCTTTGCCGCTGAAAAACAGATATGATCCGCCTGACAACTGCACTGACACTGCATCTGTTCAAGAACATCAAGAATGCCTTCCAGGCTGTTCAGATCTGTGTGGAGCAGGCGGACATTGCCGCCGGTCGCTGCCGCCGCCGCAAGCCAGGTTGCTGTGACAATCCGGTCAGGCATAATCCGGTATGTACAGCCGTGTAATTTTTGAACACCTTGTATGCGGATGGTATCTGTACCAGCGCCGGTGAGCTTTGCACCGCACCGGATCAGATAATTTGCCAGATCTGTAATTTCCGGTTCTCTTGCCGCATTGGTAATGACGGTATCGCCTTTGGCAAGCACCGCCGCAAGCATAATATTTTCTGTTGCGCCGACGGATGGAAATTGCAGATGGATTTTTGCACCATGCAGACCGCCGAGCGCAGAACAGAACAGGACACCGTTTTCTTCACGGACACGGACACCCATTTTCCGCAAGGCTTGTAAATGCCAGTCAATTGGACGGGAACCGAGTTCACAGCCGCCGGGATAACCAAGCGTACAAGTACCAGTCCTGCCGAGCATTGCCCCCAGAAATATAATCGAAGAACGCATTTCCCGCATGAGATTTTCCGGAATTTCAGAATTCCGGAGCGTATCTGCATGGACACACACAACACGTTCCTGCATGGTACATTGACAACCGGCACTGGTGAGAATCCGGCAAGCCGAATAGACGTCCGATAATTCCGGACAATTTTCCAGAACGCTCTCACCGTCACAGAGCAGAGAGGCAGACAAAATCGGCAAAGCGCTGTTTTTCGCCCCCTGCACGGGAATGTCTCCCTCCAGCTTCTGACCGCCCTGTATGAAAAATTTCTGCACAACAGCTCACTTCTTTCTGTAAAAATATAATAATTAATAATATATTATGTAACAGAAAGAAACGGGTGCTTAAAAATAATCAGGATTTTAAGATTTTATCAGTTTCTCAATCACATGCCAGATTCGCTGTTCCGTGTCCGGAATCGCAAGGGAATGTGCTTTTTTTGCCATGTCCTGCAATTTCGCCTGATCCTGATAAAGCTTTTTAATCTCAGCAATCATGCGCTGACTGGTCATGTCTTTCTGTTCAATTACAATGCCTGCACCGGCTTTGCCCAGTACCATAGCATTGTGATATTGATGATTCCCGGCGACAATCGGCGACGGAATCAGAATTGAAGGCTTGCCCAATGCCTGTAGTTCCGCAAGCGCATTTGCACCGGATCGGCAGACAACCAGATCTGCCGCCGCCATACAAGTATCCATATCGTTGATATATTCTGTAATTCTGAGACGTTTGCTTTTCATGGGTATGCCGTATTCCTGCATTTTCGCCGGAAAACTGTCTTTTCCCATACCGCCGTAACCATGAATGTGATTGATCTCTAATTTTTCAGAAACATGCCATTTCAGCACTTCCGCCATTGTTTCATTGATACAGCCTGCACCCAGACTGCCCCCGAATGACAGAATACAAAAATGATGGTCAAATCCGAGTTCTTTTCTTGCCTGCATTTTAGATTTTTTTAACAATTCCGAACGAACCGGCAAGCCCGTCACAGTATAGGCAACATCTTTTTCAAAATAATCCAGTGCTTCTTTGACGGTCAGCATGACATGATCTACTTTTTTGGCAAGCAATTTATTTGTCACACCCGGATACGCATTCTGTTCATGGATCACTGCCGGGATGCCCATTTTTGCTGCCATCCGGATGACTGGTCCTGCTACATAACCACCAGTCCCGATTGCAAGATCCGGCTGAAAGTCCCGGATAATCTGCTTAGCTCTGTGTCCTGATCCTGCCAGATAACAGACAGCTTTGAAATTCCTGCCGATATTTTCTAAACTTAATTTTCTCTGAAATCCGGCAACTTTAATAAATTCAATTTTATAAAGGCAATTTATGAAGATGATGCACAAACTGGATTATTGGCACTTTATGATGGAAATGACACCTTATATGATTTGCAGGTGGAATCAAAGCAAGGAGGTGGTGGGACAAATCTGGTTTTTGCAATAATTAATT
>CAMWJT010000245.1 GCA_947174625.1 uncultured Ruminococcus sp. | reverse complement strand
CTGAAAAATGCCACACAGTTCACACAGGCTGGTACGGAAGATTTTTCAGAACTCATGGACTTCCTTGACAAAGTCAATTGCCAGGGTTGCCAGAATTATTTTACACCTAAAATTTTAAAAGCAGATGCCAAAGCAATGAAGCAGAAATTAAAAGCTGAAAAGAAAGGTGTCAGCTATGAAGACAGCACATCTTCTTATACGTCTTCACCTGCATCCAGTCCCGAACCGGAGCGCCGCAGACCATCTGCACCGCCGCCGCCACCTGTTGCGCCGTCTCCTGCACCTGTTCCGCCACCCCCTCCCGTATCTGCACCAGAACCAACCCCGGAACCGCCGGCTTATCAGCCACCAGATCTGGATGATTCTGCTCTGCCCCAATACGAAGAATGGACACCGCCGACAGCAAAGAAAAAGGAAGAACCTGCACCATTCACAGCTCCCACTCCGACTGCAAACGGCATTGCAATAGACGATTCCCTTGCACAGTTTATGCTTGGCAAACAGGAAGATCCTACTGCCGCCGCATTTGCATCTGACAACAGCCCGAATCCGAATGCACTGGCAGCACAGCAAGCTCCATCCGCTCCGGAACAGGCATCGGCATCCAGGCTCATGGACGATATGCTTGCACATTTTGCCATCCCCGGTGCAAATGCGTCAAATCCTGTGCCAAAACCTGCGCCCATGCCTGCTCCATCCATGCCACAACAGGCTTCTGGTGTTATGGATGATATGCTTGCGCAATTTAATATCCCCGGTGCAAATGCAAATCCTGTACCACCCGTACAGTCCGCATTGGTACAGTCTCCCACTCCCAAGATCGCAGAAATTGATGATATTCTTGCAGAATTTGGTCAGAAGTCTGCGAAAAAAGAAGAAGAAACCCTGGAAGAATTATTTGCAAAATTCAAAGAAGAAAAGAAACAGAATACACAACAAGTACAGGAACAGTTCACACCTCCCCCATCACCATCACAATCCCCAGTATTTTCCAATATGCCTGGCATGTCCGGTATGCAGGATATTGCCGGACTGAGTGATCTGGGTCTGGGTAATCTGGAAGTACCACAATTAAGTGGCATCCATCCTGCGACACCGGCAGTCAGTCCTGTAACTGCAAGCACTGCGCCGACTGTCACACCAGTTATCACACCAGTTGCAACGCCTGCACCGGTTGTCAATAAAACTGCCGCCTTGTCCGGCGAACTTGACGAAATTTCTATGGCTCCCAAAACAGAAAACAAAGAAGAAGAGGAAGAAGATTACATGGCGCTTGTCGTCAATACACGTCTGGAAGATTATGATGATGATGATGACGACGACGATGATGATGACGATTATTACGACGACGATGACTATTATGACGATGATGAAGAATATCGTGGTTCCAGTTATGCGCCGTCCGATGGTTCGGATGATTCTGATGATGTAGATATTGCCGACATGGATGACAACGGCGAAGAAGACTATGAAAATTATGATGAACCCGAAGAAGACTACGAAGAAGAGGACATCAGCTACAGAAATTTTAAACAACCGCAGCAGCCTGTAAAATCCCAGGAAAAAGCAAAGCAAGTTACTGCGGAAGATATTCAGGCGGCAACTGCCGCTATCACTGCCGCCGCCGCAGCAATCACTGCCGCCGCAGCAAAAGCACCTGCATCTGTTCCAGATCTGGATTTGCCGGATCTTTCCGGGCTTGGGATTCCGGATGTTCCAACACTGAATATCCCTGGTGTACCGGATATTCCGGAAGTACCAAGCGTTCCAGGTGTCCCAGATGTACCGGAGCTGTCAGGCATATCGGATTTGCCGGATCTTTCCAGTATCTCTGCTATGTCGGATCTGCCGTCTAATCCGTTTGAAGCAGATGCGAATGCGGATATTCCGGAAGTGCCGACACTCTCGAATGATGAGCCGGATTATATGGATTCGTTGCCGTCCGCCGGCATGCCCATGAATCCGATGGGATACCAACCACTGGGCTATCCTGGTTATCAACAGCCTGTTCAACCGCAGATGTATGGCAATCCTCCCATGTATCAGCAACCCATGCTGTATGCACAACCACCACAGCCACAAGCCCCGGCAGTCCACACTGCACCGCCGCCGGCATCTGCAAATTCCATGCAGTTCCAGCAGGTACAACCACAGTCACCACAACCGCCCAGACAGCCCCAGCCTCAGCGACCAGTTTCTCAGGGTGTGCGTGTTTCAACAATCGGACAGAATAATGCTGCCGTACCGGCTGCCGTCCGCAATGCCATTGCCAAGACAGCCGCACAGAGCAATGAAAATATTTTCGATCAGCAAGGCAAACAAGTAAATATTGCGAGCGATATTACATCTGCACTGAACCAGATGGGCGCAGACACCAGTGTTTACAACAAGCCCAAGCAGGAAGACAATGAACCGGTTGTACAGGGCTACAAAGAATGGAAACCCAAGGAAGATAAGAAATTTGCGAATTTCAAAAAAGGCTTGAACAAGAAATTTTAAATATTAAAATAATTCCGTGATACAGGTAATTTTTAAATTACCTGTATCAGAAAGGATGGAACTATGCCAGCTATGAAACGGGACGCAATTCGTGTCTCAATCCGCAGTCAGCTCATGAATGACCCCCAGAGCGGGACATTACTGCTGCTGAATCTTATGAAGTTATTTGCTGACAGGAAGGACGATGCGGAATTTGTGAGGGAACTTGCAGACCTGGCAAGTGATCTGACAACTGCCGCTATGGAAAATTCCTATTCACAGCAGCCCTATCTGCAAACTCCGCCCCTGTTCAGTCAACCGCCGATTCCGTTTCCGGATGATGACATGAATCAGATGAATCCGCAGATGATTCCATCTGTGGGAGATTTCCGTAATATGACAGAAAAGCCGGCAAAAAATCAGATTCCTCAGGAAAAAGGACAGCCCCCCCAGGCGGTCGCCGGAGATGTGATGTCGGCACTGAACGAACTCGGACAGGATACAACTTCTTATCAGAAAACATCACCGAATGAACCCGTGATCCAGGGTTATACGGAGTGGTCTCCACGACCGAAAAAAAATTAAAAGCCAAAATAAAATATAATGTTAAGTTTAATTTAAA
>CAMWJT010000244.1 GCA_947174625.1 uncultured Ruminococcus sp. | reverse complement strand
GTACAGATAATCCGGAATGGTGCATTTGGTTATTGTCCGAATCTGGAAACGATTCGTTTTGCGGAGGGCTTGGAAGTCATTCCTTCGGATCTGGTTGAGATTGAGACAATTTATGACAGTTATGATCCAGAAAATAATTGTATGGTCGGATGGACAGAGACTTCTTATGAATTATGGGGGGCATTCCTGCATTCTTATGCACTGAAAAAAATCTATCTGCCGAGTACACTCCGGACGATTGAAGAAAATGCGTTCGGGAGCTGTAAAAATTATCAGAATCAGTTTGATATATTTTATAATGGCACAAGAGCAGACTGGCAGAATGTTGCCATTTCTGAACAGGATAATGCAAAGATGGAATTAGGTGGCAATGAGAGCATTTTCAAAGCGAACATACATTATATCCCTGTATCAGATGAAATCATTGCCGGAGATGTGGATTTAGACGAGAAAACAACCATCCTGGATGTGGTTATTCTCCAGAAGTATTTATTAAATCAATACAGATTGACAGAACAGGAATATGCCAGGGCAGATCTGAATCAGGATTCTGTTGTGAATATTTATGATTTGTGCATTTTGAAGAAAAATCTGATTTCCTGATTATAATTAAAATTTAAAAAATTAAACTAATTTGAATCAGACTGTTGCGGCAGTCTGATTTTTTTGGAATTTTTTAAAAATTTATCATAGTCCGGACAAGTCCGGCATAGATATTACTAATAAAATTTTTAGTAAAATTCAGCAGGAAAGCAGGAAAATCCCATGAAATCAATTGAAAATCTGCAAACTGTCCTGGAATATCTCCCCCGGAGTGTCCGGGATGCGCTCCGGACAATCCCCAAAGAAGAATTTTCCCGGATTCAGGAAATCCGGCTCAGATGTCACCGCCCTGCCGGGATTGTGATCCGGAATCAGGAAAATCCGGTCAATCCCGGACATGTCCTCACGGTTGATGAAATCATGCAGTCTTTTCAGGCTGTCTGTTCGTATTCTGTTTATAGTCATGAACAGGAACTCTCGGAGGGATATATCACAATCCGGGGCGGATGCCGTGTCGGGATCTGTGGGACGGCTGTCCGGGACGGACAGGATGCCCGGTGCGTGAAATCTCTGAAATACATCAGCAGTCTGAATTTCAGAATCGCCGGAGAATTCCCCGGAATTGCAGAACAGCTCTGGAAGCAGGTTTCAGGGAGCATCTTAATTGCCGGAGCAGTTGCAAGCGGCAAGACGACTTATTTAAGGGATCTATGCAAGATTGCCGGGAATCAGTACAGGACGGCGCTGATTGACGAACGGGGGGAACTTGCAGCCGTCCGGATGGGAGTGCCTCAGCATGACATTGGACGGATGACGGATGTCCTGGATGGTTATCCGAGAGATGTGGGGATTCTTACGGCTTTACGGGTTCTCAGTCCGGAATATATTGTCTGTGATGAGATCAGCACACCGGAAGATGTACAAGCCATCCTGCAAGCATCTGGATGCGGTGTCCGGTTTCTGGCATCCTGTCATGCCGGGAATCCGGCGGAGATCACAAACCGGCAATTTATCAAGCCGTTACTGGAACAGAACATATTTCAATATCTGGTATTTTTGGAACGCAATCAGATCCGGACTGTCCGGAAATTAGCCGTATCATGATAAAAATGATTGGAATTCTCTGTATTCTGACAGCCTGCGCCGGAACAGGGATTTATCTGGCAACACGTCTGACGGGTCAGATACGGATTTATCAGAAATTGCTTGCATTTCTCCAGGATTGTGCCGTATACATCCGTTATCAGGGATTGCCCTTGCAGGAATTATTTGAATTGCTTGCCGGACAGCCGGATTATGAAAATCTGGATTTTCTTGATTATTTAAATAATTCAGAATCCTGTGCCGGATTATCCGGCATCCCGATAGAATCTCGATGGGAAAGCGCATTGAAACACAGCAGAATCCCGGCAGAAGCAAGGCGGATTTTACAGAATCTGGGGCATGAACTGGGGAAGACTGACACACAGGGACAATTGACCGTACTGGAATTATATCAGATGCAGATGCAGACAGCTTACGAACAGCTCCGGGGGGATTATCAGAAAAAGAGCAGATTATATCAGTCTTTGGGGTGGCTTGGCGGTGCAATGCTTGCAATTTTATTAATTTAAATTATAAAAACAGGGAGCTGATAACTTGGATATTGATCTGATTTTTAAAATTGCAGGAACGGGGATTATTGTTTCTGTTTTGAGCATGGTACTGAAAAAGACCGACCGGGAAGAACAAGCAATGATGACGACACTCGCCGGATTGATTGTCGTGCTGATGCTGATTATTGAACAGATCAGCACATTGTTTGATACTGTCAAGGCAGTGTTCGGATTATAATGAAAAATATCACAGGTGGGAAGACAAAGCTATGCTGTTATCCATTCAGACTGCTGTTATTTTCTGTATCATCGGCTGTATTCTGATCCTGATCCTGAAGCAGTATCACAAGGCGCAGGGTGTTTTGCTGAGCATTGCCGTATGCAGTATGGTACTGTTGGCAATCGTACCGGAAATTCAGCAGATTTTTGAAACTGCAAAAAATATTTATCTGCAAAGCAGTCTGCAACTGTCGTATTTCACGATTCTTTGCAAAGCCGTGGGAATTTCGTATCTGACACAGCTCGGAATTGATATTTGCAAGGATTGTGGGGAACAGGCATTGAGTACCGTTGTGGAATTATGTGGCAGAGTATTTTTAATCTTATTGGCATTGCCCCTGTTCCTGACACTTGCACAGACAGTACTGGAGTTGATGAATACATGAATGATGATAATAATTATATTTATGATAAAACGCTTTCAGAATTATTACAAGCGAGTGGTACACAGGAATTGCTTGAAAATTTCGGATTGGGTCAGGACATGCTAACGGATCTGACAGACCCTGCCAGTCTGACGGGACTGCAATTTCAGGATTTTATGCAAAAAATCATGGATAGTATCAAAAATCAGGTCTATGCGCCCTTGCAGATGCTTGGCTTATGTATCGGGATTATTTTATTATCTGCACTTTCGGGGTGTCTGCATTCTCAGAAAAAGAGCATTGCCCGGATTTATGACATCATTTCTGTTCTGTGTGCGGCAA
>CAMWJT010000243.1 GCA_947174625.1 uncultured Ruminococcus sp. | reverse complement strand
CCCGGTTGTATTTTTCTGCGTATGCCTGTGCGGTAGAACCCGGATAACCATAAATTACTGCCGTATCACTGATTGTCTTTTTATTATCATCAATTTCACAATCCGGGTTCAGAATTGTGGCAGACTCCAAAGAAAAACAGCAGTAAAACGCACAAAGTTCAATATTGGTCACATGCGCCGGGATTGTGACAGATTCTAATTTTTCGCATTGATAAAACGCATAATTTCCAATATCTGTGACACTATCCGGAATGGTGACAGATCGCAAAGCAGAACAGTCAGAAAAGGCACGTTCTTCAATACTGGTCACACCATCCGGAATAGAATAAGATTGCTCTGATTTTTGGGGAAGATATTGCAGTAATATTTTCTGATCTTTTGAAAATAAGATGCCATCCCTATCCATATAATTCTGATTTTTCGGATCTACATAAATCCCTTCCAGAGAAGAACAGCCAAAAAATGCCCTTGATCCAATACTTGTAACACTCTCCGGAATTGTCACAGATGTCAATGCAGAACAATGCTCAAACGCATCTTCATCAATCCGTGTCACACCATCCGGGATTGTAATGGATGCCAAAGCAGAACAGTCCCAGAATGCTTTCAGTCCAATGCGTGTGACACGATCCGGAATGGTAACAGATTGTAAAGCAAAACAGCGTGAAAATGTATTATCTTTAATATCTTTGATACCATCCGGGATTGCGATAGATTCCAAAGATTGACAGCCATAAAATGCAGAGTTTCCAATACTTGTGACACTCTCCGGGATTGTAATAGATGTCAAAGAAGAACACCCATAAAATGCACAGTCCGAAATATTTGCGACATGCTCCGGGATGGTGTAAGCCTGGTCTGATTTTCCAGCCGGATAACAATGCAATTCTGTCTGATCGTTTGAAAACAAGACACCATCCATATCCATATAATTCTGATTTTCCGGATCTACCCGGATTTCTGCCAGAGAAGTACAATTACTGAATGCAGAACCCCAGATTTCAGTCACATTTTTTGGGATGCTGATTGACTGCAACGCATAACAGTCAGAAAAGGCACGTTCTCCAATACTTGTTACACTATCCGGGATTGTGACAGATTCCAGGGATTTGCAACCGGAAAATGTCAAAGTCCCGATACTTGTCACACCATCCGGGATTGTGACAGATTGCAAAGCAACACAGAAATTAAATGCACTCCACCCAATTTCTACAACACTATCCGGAATGATAACAGATGTCAGAGAAGAACAGTTATCAAATGCAAAAACGCTGATGCTTGTCACAGGCAATCCCTGGATTGTATCCGGAATGATGATTTCACCCTCTGCGGATGTACTACAGCCTGTGATTTCCACATGATCTTCATAGGTTTCATATGCCAGACCATTTTCTAATGTGCCGGGATCTGTGGCATTGATAGTAGAAACAGTTTCCAGATTTACCGCATCTGCAATTACATTACCAGGCACTGCCATTGACGACAGCGTAAATGCCATGCAAACAATACCAGAAATTATTTTTTTCATATAATTACCTTTCTTGTTTTACTTGATCGGGAAGTCGCTCTGATCCAGCAAATGCACGAGTAATTTTAAAACATTCATAGAATCAGCCAATTCAATCTTGCCGCTCTGGTCAACGTCTGCATTTAATAATCCCTGGGTTGTAACCTGGTCAACACCGACATACACACGGTTCATCAGGACAACGTCAGCAATATCAACAGAATTATCACAATTTGCATCGCCCCAAAGAACGTCCCCGGATGGTTCGGATACTTCAAATATCGGGTGTGAATCCGGTTCCGGATTTTCCGCAGGTTTCGTTCCGTCTGGTTCTGTACCGCCTACCAAAACACCATTGTCATAGACACAGATTCGGTCTGTTTTCACTTCGCTGTTATCCCCGAACATTTCCTGATCCGTCAGGACAGGCAAATCCTGATAACTGTAATCTCCTTCCGGCTTCCAGGTATCGCCGTAATACATCCCCACGGAGAACTGGTATTTCTTGCCAGAATTGGCAATTTTGTAGCCATTCCAGGAAACTTCCACATAATAAATATTGTCTTTGTATAATTTTGGCTGTGAAATTACACCGTCTGCGCCGTCTTCTCCTGCTTCCACGGCGGACTGGTCATATAATTCCATTGCCTGCACAGAACTGATATTAGAAATCTCGCTGGCATCAAAATAATATCTGACAGAAATCTGATCAGAAGGCTTGTTGGAATCCGTCCGGACTGCAAACGAAATTTTTGTGACACCAGAACCATCACTATGCAGATCATCCACGGCGAACGCTTCGACCCAGTAATTGTGACTGCCGTTCTCTCCGGCATTTTCTTCTTCCGGCGGAAAGTTCTCGTCAATCGGATCGACCGGACTGCCGTAAAAATGATACAATCCGGCGGCTGCGCCCACGAATGCCGCATTATAATCAATTGTGACTTCATTATAAATATAATCCGCAGTAACATCCTTATGGGAATCGTCTCCGTCAGGACCACCCACAAGCGCACCATAGAGGACATGTCTCTGTTCTGCCGGATCTTCGCATTTGGTCAATCCGGATGCCGCTCTGTGATGCGGATATTTCACGGAATTTTCATTAAATCCCACGACAAAGCACCGACTGCCGTGTTCTTTGCCATCAGATTCCAGATAAGTAATATCATTGTCGCCCATGAGATATTCCATCTGAGATTTTGCCCAGTCACTCCGGGAAGACGGCTGATCGTTATTTTTATATTTATCATAGATGAGTGTCACAAGTTGCATTGCTGTATCATATCTGGCACTGCCCCATTTAATCATAAATGCATATCCCTGCGGCGTAGAATAATTATTCTGCCAGGTTGTAATGGCTTTGTCAATTTGTAGCCAGAAATCCGCATCATCATATTGATTTTTACCCTGTGCCTGACGATACATGTTCTGTAAATCCAGTTCCGGATGCTGAAGATCAATAATTCCCAGGAGTGTATTTGCACCGCTCCAGACATCATTCCAACAGAACGCCCATCCCGGCGGCGCATAGTAATCCACATAAGGCAGAACGTCTGTGAGATAATTCTTGTCTTCCGTGCAGAGATAGAGCCATGCACCTGCCCAGACATAATCATCT
>CAMWJT010000242.1 GCA_947174625.1 uncultured Ruminococcus sp. | reverse complement strand
GTATTTCTGATTGATGTCAGCGTTTCGAGGTATGGCGAAGACAGTCGGGGGCTGGTGCAGAAAGCTGTCAACATGCTTGCGGAAAATCTGAACGAAAACGATACTGTTTCGATTGTGACTTATGCAGGACGGGAAGCGGTTCTCCTGGAGGGGACACCCGGCAATGACGTTGTGACGATTACAAATGCGATCAACAATCTGGAAGCCGGGGGATCGACTGCCGGTGGTGCAGGGATTGTCAAAGCGTATGAAATCGCTGAAAAATATTTTATTTCTGGCGGTAACAACCGGATTTTACTTGCAACAGATGGTGATCTCAATGTCGGATTGTCCAGTACGGAAGAATTGAAAGCGCTCGTAGAAGAAAAACGAGAATCTGGTGTGAATCTGTCCGTATTAGGATTCGGCACAGGAAATCTCAAAGACGACCGTCTGGAAACACTTGCCGATTACGGCAACGGCAATTATTCTTATATTGATTCAGAACTCGAAGCACAGAAAGTCCTGGTGCAGGAGATGGGCGGAACGCTCTATACAGTTGCAAAAGATGTCAAACTGCAACTGGAATTTTCCCCGGAAACTGTCAGGAGTTATCGTCTGATCGGTTATGAGAACCGAGTGCTTGCCAATGAGGATTTTAACAATGACAAAGTGGATGCCGGAGAGATCGGCGCAGGTCACAGCGTAACAGCATTATATGAGATCATCCCGACGGATGCGCCGTCTGATAATTTTATGAAATTATCCATGCGTTACAAAGAACCGGACGGCGAACAAAGTCAGCTCCGGGAATTTCCTGTTACTGTTTCCGGATGTTGGCATGAACAGATCAGCAAAAATTCTGCTTTTGCCGGAGCAGTTGCAGAGTTCGGCATGTTACTGAGAAACAGCAGTTATGCAGGCATGTCCAGTTATGCCCAGATCATGGATTTGCTTAGCAAGACGGATATTCAGGATGCCTACCGTTCAGAGTTCCGGGGACTGGTAGAGAGTGTATACCAGGCAGGGATGCTCCCGGAATCCGTTGATCCGGCAAGCATTCCGCAGGATAAACTGGATGAAAATGTGCTGACGGAATCCGCTCCGGCACAGGAAATCCCGGAAAATCCGGATCAGAATTCACAGCAGGAATCCTCACAGGGCAAAGATTATGCGCTCACGGCATATTATCATGGGAATCCTGTGGAATTGTTTGAAGAAGAATGGTTTGTTTCTGTTGTTGAAGAGTACACAGATCTTAGTACGGAAACCGGAGAATCGGCGGATGGTGCAGTAGAATCCTCCGCAAAACAGAACGGCATCTATGTGGATATTTTCTATTCTGAAGAGATTTACGGCAAGGACGGGAAAATGCTCACACTGAAGGGAGCTGCTGAGCCGTATTCTGTATACGGAATTACAATTCTGATAGACGAGAGCGGAACAGAGCAATTGATCGTGAACCATGACGGCTATCGGAATGTCTATGCCATCCCGGAAGTCATCCGGAATGAATTGCGATTCCGGATCGGAGAAGGAAATTCCTGATAAATTTCAAAAAAAGATTGACTTTTTTTGTCTCCTGTGTTATAATAAATTATTCAAGAATGATTTAAATCAGGAGATACGAAAAATTATGAAATATCAAGATATTAAATTTTCCGGAATTCTAAAAAAATCAGAATGTATGCTGATCTTTATTTTCCTGTTCTGGGTTTTCATGCTGATGCAAAGACCGCTTGTCGCTTCGGCACTCACCACAGGACAGGAAAATATTGTTGCCAGAGCCGATTATTATTATAATACCAAATGGCATGTTGCAACAACTGTCAAAGGTTGGAGAAATGAGAGTATTTTTTATGCAGGTGAGACGCATCATATCCCCTATGGACAGCCGATTTCTGCCGGGAGATATATCGGATGGGGCGTTTCTATGGACAAATTTCTTGAATCTACCCGGAATCCGGACAGCGTTTTCTATCAGTCCCGTTCTGTGAATAATTATGATGCTGGAAGTTATTCTACGTTCTATGCAACGGACTGTTCTGCATTTGCATCTTACTGCTGGAATCTCCCCCAACGGACAACAACAGGGACTTTCCCGTCTCTGAATGTCAAGAACTACGGCAAATGTACAGAAGAAAACATCCCCGGTATTCAGGTCGGTGATGTACTGAACAAGGCGTATTCCCATGTTGTCGTGGTCACGGACATCAATTACTATGAAGACGGTTCAATTGCAGGCATTGAGATCACAGAACAGACCGTCTCGGAAATGAAACGTTCCTGTTATTCCGTCATGCAGTTAGAGGCTCGTTTTGGGGACTATACAATCTATCGCTATGTCAAGCGTGAAAGCGTACCGCCACCGTCAGTGTCATCTTCTGTATCAGATCTTAAAAACTGGTATGATGACATGGAACTGGCAGATCTCGGCTAAGTTTTCTATGCAAGATTAAAATTGCACTCCAGAGAATTCAAAGAATCTTATGTAACAGTTTTGGAAAATTCTATTGTAAGCAGACAATTGGATTCTGAGAATTATGAACAACAGATCTGGAAATTTGAACGCCAGACCAACGGCAGTTACTTGATTTCTACAATTTCAGATTCTTTTGCCTCTTCAGGAAATTGCGTGATGACGCTTGCCGGGGAATGGCTCGGCATGTATGGTGCAGAAATTAAACTGGACAGAAAACAGATCGGTATCCAGCAGAATTATAAAATTTACTGGAATCCGGACAAGAATTGTTATTATATCCGTCCGGAAAGTACAGATCTGCCAATTTCGCTGAATCGTGTGATTTATGCGCCAAACAGAGATGATCTAGAGAATCCAGATGAAATTGCAGATTTTATCATCAATTTTGAGGATTCCCTGATGCTCTCCGGGTTTTCGCCGGATTCTGAAAACATTCAGTTTGATATTCTCCCTCTGGATATAGATCATATTTTCTTAGAGGGTGATGTCAATCTTGATGGCACTGTGGATGTCCTGGATGTTATCATGCTCCAGAAATGGTTATTACAGACAGGCGATCTGACATGCTGGAAAAATGCAGATTTACATAGAGATCAGCAGATTACTATTTTTGATCTGCTATTACTGAAATATCAGTTAATAAATTAAATTTGATTTAATTTTAAGGAGAAAATGTATTGCCACATATG
>CAMWJT010000241.1 GCA_947174625.1 uncultured Ruminococcus sp. | reverse complement strand
TTTTAGTCTATCACAAAAATTTATCAGCAAGTCCAAAAAATTCCGGTCAAGACCAGGATCATACGATTCTTGAAAGAGCCGCCCAAAGAAAACATATGCTGAAAAAGACGATTTTATGGGATATTTTATTACTATTCCTGATTGGTATCGGCAGTACGCTGATCTGGATGTTCTCGCCGGTTCTTTCGCAGATCCCTGCACTGCATGTACTGACACCAATTCGGACAAGCGTCTGGGAAAATCTGAAATTACTCTATTTTCCTGCATTCTTCGTAGGATTGCTAAGATATTTGTGCATGGGCAATCTTCAGAAAGGCATCCTGACAACTTATGCAGAAGCGTTGCTCCTGGCAATGAGTCTCTTCACTGCCGGACATTATATTATCGCCGGAATTCTCGGAAAATTTTATCTGCTTGCGGATGTGATTTTTTTCTATCTCAGCATGATGCTTCTGGTCTGGTATCTTCGGACACATGCGGACAGGCAGAAAAAAAACAGTCTGCCGGGATTTTTCATGCTCTTGCTCCTGACAGGCTGTTTTATTTATTTTACGTTCCGGATTCCTGAACAGATTGGCTTATTTCAGGAAATTACTCTGCAATGGCGATAACTTCCACTTCCACAAGCGCATTTTTGGGAAGATCCTTCACAGCAACACAGCTCCGTGCCGGTTTTTCTGTGATATACTTGCCGTAGATCTCGTTGAATGCGCCAAAATCCGCAATCTCTGCGAGGAAGCAGGTTGTCTTGACAATTTTAGAAAAATCCGTTCCGGCAGTCTCCAGAACATGCTTTAAATTCTGCATGACTTGTTCCGTCTGACCCTGGATGTCCTGGGCTTCAATATTACCTGTTGCCGGATTGATCGCAATCTGTCCGGATGTGTAAACCATTCCATTGATTTTGATTGCCTGGGAATAAGGACCAATTGCAGCCGGGGCATTTTCTGTGTAAATTTTTTCCATAAAAAACAGCTCCTTAATTTTAAATTATAATAATTAAAAATTTTTTATTGATTGATAATCTTGAATCCTCTGTCTGTCAGCGCCTGACGGATTTGCCGGATGTGTTCATGATTCCGGGTTTCCAGACCAATTCTTAAAATGCAGTCTGTAATCTCGTCACCCTCACTGGCTCTTTCATGATGCAGAGATGTCACATTTCCGCCGAGATCTGCCAGAATTGCCGAAACGTCTTTTAATTGTCCCGGCTTGTCTTCCAGATGAATCACCAGTACATCGCTGTAACCGGATTTCAGTTGTCCCCTCTTGATCACTCTTGACAGGATCGTGACATCAATATTACCGCCGGATACCAGACAAACAACGTTTTTGCCCTGAATATCCGGGATTTTATGGAACATCACCGCCGCAACGGACACAGCGCCTGCGCCCTCGGCAATTAATTTATGCTGTTCAATCAATGCCAGAATTGCCGAAGATACTTCATCATCCGTGACCGTGACAACATCATCCACATACTTGCGGACAAGCTCGAATGTATGCTCTCCGGGTTCTTTGACTTTGATGCCGTCTGCAATCGTCCCGACTTTGTCCAGACATACAATCTCATCACTTTCCAGGGACTGCACCATAGACGGCGCACCGCTTGCCTGGACACCGTAAACCCGGATCTTCGGATTGAGATTCTTGAGTGCAAATGCGACACCGGAAATCAATCCGCCGCCGCCGACCGGCACAACAACAACATCTACATTCCGGAGCTGTTTGCTGATCTCCAGCCCAATTGTCCCTTGTCCTGCAATCACATCTTCATCGTCAAACGGATGAATGAACGTATAGCCCTTTTCATCCCGGAGCTGTAAGGCTTTCTGATAAGCATCATCATAAACACCCGGCACAAGACAGACATCTGCGCCGTAACCTTTTGTTGCTTCGACTTTTGAGATCGGCGCACCATCCGGCAGACAAATCAGAGATTTGATGCCGTTCTTGGTTGCCGCCAGAGCCACACCCTGTGCATGATTTCCGGCGGAACATGCAATCACACCTTTTTGCTTTTCTTCTTCGCTCAACTGCGAAATTTTATAATACGCTCCCCGGACTTTGAAAGATCCTGTCACCTGCAAATTTTCTGTTTTCAGATACACATTTGCTTCCGGACAGATCTTCGGCGCAGGGATCATGTAAGTCTGACGGATGACATCATCGAGCACATAACTTGCATGATAAATTTTATCCAATGACAACATATGTCCTGACCACTCCATTATCAATATAATTATATAAATACTCTAAATTTTCTGTTTTGCGCATAACTGTTCTACCAGTTGTCTTGCAGATCGGGCAGACCGTCCGCCTTTCCGGAGTGCGAAACGTTCTGCTTCGATCGTAAGCTGATCTTGTGGCATTTCGAGATGATATTGCTTTGCCAGATTGCAGACAATTTCCAGATATAAATTTTTATCTGGTTTTTCATACAGAATCTGGATCCCGAAACGTTCCGAGAGTGAGATTGTCTCCTGAATAGTGTCATTCCGGTGAACTTCATCCCCGGCTCTCTGCGAGAACGTCTCCCGGACGATATGCCTTCGGTTGCTTGTCGCATAAATCACAGTATTATGCAGTCTTGCGCAGATGCTCCCCTCCAGGACAGCTTTGAGCGCACTGAAATCGTCATCATTTTCCTGAAAACTCAGATCATCAATAAACAAGATGAATTTCAACGGATTTTCGCTTAATTCTTCAAGCAATTTCGGCAGTAAATGCAATTCATTCTTGCTCAGTTCAATCAGGCGCAGTCCCTCGTCTGCATAGACATTCGCTACGGCTTTCACCGTCGCAGATTTGCCAGTCCCGGCATCGCCGTATAATAAAATATTGGATGCTTTCAAGCCTTTGAGCAATGCTTTTGTATTGGCAATGACCTGATTTTTCTGAAATTCATAGCCGATCAGATCCTGCAATTGTACGGCATCCGGATATTTCACAGGTTTCAGGACAAAACCGGATTCAGCATTCTGCTCCTGTTCCATACAGAACATTTTATATAACGCATAATCGCCATAGCCATGTCTGTGGATTTCAGAAATCCATGCAAAATAAGCCGTTTCCAGATCCACCGGCTCAGCATGCCACCGGGGCAGAAGATCCAGATCCTGTTCATCCGCAAGCATTTCCGGTGTGACTGCGGCAAACTCTGACA
>CAMWJT010000240.1 GCA_947174625.1 uncultured Ruminococcus sp. | reverse complement strand
GAAATGATCCTACCGGACGGCACAAATCCCGGAATCCGCTCCCGGCACGGCATACGGCATCACATAACTGGGAAATCACGGCATCATGTCCGATAATTTTCTCCTGTAAAGCCGTCTGGAGATTTAATAAACGTTCCTGCTGTGCAGATGTCATCTGCTCCAGAGGGATCCCCGTGCGGGAAGATGCGACATTTGCGACATCTTCCGGACGGACTTCCGTGCTGATTCTGTTCCGGAGTGATGCCCTGGCACATGCTTCATCCAATAAATCAATTGCCTTATCTGGAAAGCTCTTGTCTGCAATATATTTTTGTGAAAAATCCACACAGGACTGTAATACAGTATCTGTCAAAAACACATGATGATAATTTTCATAATTTTCTTTCAGTCCCTGTAAAATATGCAATGTTTCTTCCGGTGTCGGCTCCTGAATCCGGATGCTCTGGAATCGCCGGGCAAGTGCGCCGTCTTTTTCAATGCTTTTGGCATATTCCGCCGGTGTGGTTGCACCGATAATCCGTAAATCTCCCCTTGCAAGTCTGGGCTTAAGCATGTTCGCCGCATCAATCGCACCTTCTGCCGCACCTGCGCCCATAATGGTATGCAATTCATCAATAAATAAAATCATACGGCTGTTTCTGGTCACTTCATCAATACAAGCCCGGATACGTTCTTCAAAATCTCCCCTGTATTTCGCTCCGGCAAGCAATGCCCCCAGATCCAGAGAAAAAATAAACATCCCCATTAATTGCGGCGGCACTTCCCCTGTCGCAAAACGATCCGCTACGCTCTGGACAATTGCCGTCTTGCCGACACCCGGTTCACCGATCAGACAAGGATTATTTTTATTTTTCCGGGAGAGAATCTGTAATAATCTGTCAATTTCCTGTTCTCTGCCAATTAACGGATCATTCTGCTCCGACGGCAGTAATAATTTTCCATACCGGAACAGATTCGGAAATTCTGCGGCAGTCGGCGCACTCGGAATCCGGACGGATTTCACACGCTGGCAGGATTGTTCTAACAAAGAAAGATCTACTTGCATCAGCTCCAGTAATTCCGATGCTGCACAGTTTTCATCCTGGAGCAATGCAAGCAAGACCCATTTTGTACCGGTCTCGGACATTCCGGCGGAAACTGCCAGTTTCTGCGCCTGGAGAAACATCCTGTGCAGTGCAGGTGTCATATTGCTGTAACTGAGTGAAGTCCTGTTGCCTCTGCCGACTGTCCTGAACAATTGCTGTGAAAATCCGGCTTCTGTAATCTGGAATTCTTCCAGAATTTCAGAAGCCTGATTGGGATGCTGATGCAGCAATCCCAATAGATAATGTTCCGTGCCGACATAGGTATGCCCCATTTCTCCGGCAAGATAAATCGCCGCTTCCAATGCAAGCATGGCATTTTCCGAAAGTCTGTCAATCTCATAATTATAACGCTGATTCTGGTAATCATTCTGCATGAATGCAAAATCTCCTTTCCGGGCTTGAAGAATGCTCCCAATAACAGTATAGCACGTTTTTTTTGCAATATTTGTCGGAACAGGGAAAAACTGCAATTCTACGCAATTTATTGCCGGGTCTATTTCCAGAAAAAATTTTTAAAAAAATCTCTCACACATTCTGCACAGTTTCATACTATGTAATATGAAACAAAGCAAAGCAAAATGCTCTGTTTCAAATATATATCCTGTAAGGAGAATGTGTTATGTGTTTTGACAACAACAATGGTGGATGCTGCTGGATCGTAATTCTGCTTGTGATTCTGTTTGTTTGCTGCGGCAACAACAACGGCAGCTGCGGCTGCAATAACAACAACAGCTGCGGCTGTGGCTGCTGATTTCTGAATCAGCCGTCAAAAAATTCCCTGTTTCTTCGGAAACGGGGGATTTTTTTAATTTTTACTACGCAAAACATGCTTAACAAACTCATCCTTCAGGCAAAGATTATATTTGTCAAAGTGATAGATTTCAGACCAATACCATGTAAATAATCCATCTGTTTTTGCATTATCAGCGTCTCGTACGCTTTCCTTTGTCAGAATGTCATACACAGGTTCACTGGTAAATGCACAATCTTCAAAGCTTTGCAAATATTCCAGTATCTCCCTTTTATACTTGATTTCTGATTTTGATGTGTAATTTAAAAAATTTTCTGGTTTAATTTTTCTCAACGAACAAGTTACTATTCGATTTATTACTATTTTCATAATATTTTATCCAAGTCTCTTAAAATCATTATTTTAGAGACTTGGATAAATCCTCCTTTTTCATTTTCTTGGATAAAACAATTTAAATATTCCGCTAGCATATATTAGGAAACATATAGTATTGTTCTATGCCGTTCAGCTCCTTTTGGATATGAGAAAACTGCGCTTTTAAGGGGTTTACTCTGGTATATTGCCATAATCGTTATCATTATAATGTAACCAGAAAAGAAAATGCTGTTGCACTGCTGCTACAACAGCATTCTACAAGTCATGATTCGGACCATTCTCTAAAGATATTAAGTATGTCAATCAGTTTTTTTGGGTCACCAAAACCCTGAAATGTACCATTTTGTACAGTGCATTTCAACCAGTCTTCATCTCCGTTATCAATGAAAATATTCTGAAATATTTTTTCCTCTAGACATGTACACTGTAAATTAATTTTAACTTTCCATCCAGGATTATCTAATGTATCAATTGACACACCATATATGTGTTCCCAAGAACCATCACAATTACTATTATACCAATTTTGTAACCAAGATACTATTTCCAACTTAGCAACACCTCAATACTAATTTTGTTTCTGCCCACAGTTATAACAGAACTGTGCGTCTGAATTGACAAGTTTTTTCCCACAGAAACGACAATATTCTCTTTTGACAGATTCTGTTTCTGGAATCTCCTCCGGGATGGGCATCTGTGCCGGGAATTTCCGGCGGTAAATCCTCATCCAGCATATGCCGACACAGAACAGAATCACGCAGAGCAAAATACCAGATCCCGAAAACAAAAGTGTACCGCTCCGCAGGATTATTCCCAATTCTTCTGGAATATGAAATAATTGAAAAATCCAGGAAAGCAATAATCCACTGAGAGACAGGAGTATACAGGGAATTGCCATTGTGATACTGTAAATTTTCAGCGCCGTCCCGGCAAATTTCCCGGAACGGATCCGGAT
>CAMWJT010000239.1 GCA_947174625.1 uncultured Ruminococcus sp. | reverse complement strand
TATATATATCAAATATATATTAAAATTAAGTTTTTGCCGTATGTTCCTGGAGAATTTTTCTCAATGCCGTTGCAGAACTGGTGTGTGACCGGATAATCCGGGTATTTTTACCGGTAACATGCAAAGCCGTTTTTAACATTTTATGCGAAACAGTTCCGGTGAATAATACTAACAGATCCGGCGAACCGATCTTATTTTTCAGTCCGTCACGCATTTGTGTGAAGACTTTTGCCTGACACTGATAGGCTTTGCAAATCTCTTTATACTGCCTTGTCATGCAGTCATTTCCGCCGACGATTACAACACTCATAGTTTCTAAATCCTGCCTTTCTGGTCATAAATTGCTGATTGATTTTAAAAATTTGATTTAAAATAGATGATATTAATAGTTAGCTGTTGCTTACTAATGCTATTATACCAGATAATTTGATATTTGTCAAGTAGTTTTTTTAAAATAATCAAAAAAAACGACCAGGATGTTGCACCTGGTCGTTATATAATTCAAGATAATTAATTACTTCTTGACATTGAATGCTTTCATGCCCGGATATACAGCTGCTGCACCGAGTTCTTCCTCGATTCTCAGCAACTGGTTGTACTTCGCTACACGCTCGGAACGGCTCGGCGCACCTGTCTTGATCTGGCAAGTGTTCAGAGCAACTGCGAGGTCTGCAATTGTTGTGTCTGCTGTCTCGCCGGAACGGTGAGAAGAAATTGCTGTGTAGCCAGCCTTGTGTGCCATCTTGATTGCTTCCAGTGTCTCGGAAACAGAGCCGATCTGATTGAGCTTGATCAGGATGGAATTGCCTGCGCCCTGCTCGATGCCCTTGGACAGTCTTGCTGTATTGGTTACAAACAGGTCATCACCAACGAGCTGTACTTTGTGACCGATCTTAGCCGTCATTCTCTGCCAGCCTTCCCAGTCTTCTTCATCCAGACCATCTTCAATGGAGATAATCGGATACTTGTCAATCAGGGATTCCCAGTGTGCAATCAGTTCATCAGAAGTAAACTCTTTGCCGGACTTCGGCTGCTTGTAGAAGCCCTTGCCTTTTTCGCTCTTCCATTCAGAAGAAGCAGCGTCCATAGCGATCATGAAATCTGTGCCAGGCTTGTAACCTGCTGCTTCTACAGCTGCCAGGATGGTTTCGATTGTTTCTTCGTCAGAAGACAGATTCGGCGCAAAACCACCCTCATCGCCGACGGATGTAGCAAGTCCCTTGTCTTTCAGAATCTTAGCCAGTGCATGGAACACTTCTGCACACCATCTTAATGCTTCCTTGAAAGAAGGCGCACCAACCGGCATAATCATGAATTCCTGTGTATCAACTGTATTGGTAGCATGTGCACCGCCATTGAGGATGTTCATCATCGGGACAGGCAGATTTGTGCCCTGGATGCCGCCAAGAAAACGGTACAGCGGAATATCCAGAGAAGTTGCAGCAGCTCTTGCCGTTGCGATAGAAACAGCCAGGATCGCATTTGCACCGAGCTTGGACTTTGCAGCACCTGTGCCGTCAGCAGCGATCATAGCTGCATCGACTGCATAAATATCAGATGCGTCAAGACCAACAATAGCGTCCTTGATTGCTGTGTTGATATTTTCAACAGCTTTCTGCACGCCCTTGCCCAGGTATCTGGACTTGTCGCCGTCACGGAGTTCCAGTGCCTCAAATTCGCCGGTAGAAGCACCAGAAGGCGCAGTGCCTCTTGCAATAGTGCCGTCTTCGAGGGTAATTTCAGCCTCAACAGTCGGATTTCCTCTGGAATCCAGAATTTCTCTGCCATACACGTTTACGATTTTCATAAAGCTCATGGGTATTCAATTCCTTTCTTTACGGGTGATTTTTACATTCCCGTGCAAATAAGTACTGACTTGTCCGAGCCAGTCTATAGTTATTATAGCACACAGGAAAAATTTTGTCAATATCTATTTTTTAAAAAATTATGAATTTTTTACAAATCAGCCTGGCACTCGTGATAATTTTTTGTAGTTCCCGTGGTTTGACTTTTTGAAAAATTCATGTTATAATAAATTTTAAATAAATTATAGATTTGGAAAGGATTTTTTTCATGGCAGACTATCAGCTTGTTGCAAAATTTCATACACAGCAGAACGGAGAATTACCAGTCATTCAGACGGTTTCTTTCGGATCCGGCAAAAAATATTTTATTCTGAAAGACAGAAAGCCGTATCTCATGGCAGAAGCAGATGCTGTTTCCAATTTTTTTGACAAAGCCTGCATTTTCGGGAAGTATCTCTGTATCGGAACGGGAGATACTGTCATTTTTGTCAATCTGGAAACACTTGGTTCTATTTCGATGCAGGTAAATTTTTATTTCGGTTATTTTTTTATTCATGAGAACATGTTATATATTGCCTCCGGAACAGGCATCACGGCTGTCAATACAAGCATCCAGACAGTCTGGAAAAATGAGGGTCTTGCCATTGACGGTGTCATCATCCATGAAGTATGCAAAAAAGAGAATCAGGAATATCTCCGGATCAGTTGCGAGATGGATCCTCCCGGCGGTTGGGTGGAAAAACATGTAAATCTGACAAACGGCGAAATTTTATGATAAATTATAATTTTATTTTCATTTTCATAAAAAACAGGAAAGGAGCTGTAAACCAGTAACATGTTTGAACAAGATTACATCCTGCGTATGATTCGGGAATGTGTAGCGGTTGCAATGAGAATGTTTTTCGGCATTCATCCGGATAATCTGGAAAATCCGGACAGCCTGATGATCCAGGATCAGGAAAAACGGGATTTATCCAATGAACTGATCCTGAAACTGCAAGACGGCGACATCCGGGAAGTTCTGTCTGAACTCCATGCGCTGACCGGAGAACATACGAAAGATGATCTGCTGATCGGTCTTGAAATTTATTCTTATATTATGAGAATGGATGAAAATTTCCTGGACGCAAATCAGATAGACTATCCGGAAATCCGGGAAGACATGAGAACTTTCTTTGCACAGTACGGCATATCAGATCAATTATTTCATCTGATCTTTTTTGAATCATCATAAATTTTACAAAAAAAAGATTATTTATAATTTTTTGGATTTTAGAAAAATCCCTTGACAAACTGCATGTTTTATGGTATCATGTCTATAATAACAATTAGCCATGACAAATCAGAAAGGGATTTTTGTGAGTTATGAAT
>CAMWJT010000238.1 GCA_947174625.1 uncultured Ruminococcus sp. | reverse complement strand
TTCGGAATCGCATTTGTGGCAGTAGCCCTCTCTTGCGGATGACACCTGAAGTGCCTCCCAAAGATAATCTTCTTTACTAGAAAAAATGTTCACCAGATTTCTGATTTGCTGCGGTGTGAGATCGTCTGCTGAAACATGAATATGCGTTCCGCATTTGTATTCCGGACTGCATTTTCCTCCTGCTTTCCGGAGCGTCCGGATGACTTCCTGCAGAAGCGGGATATCTTCGTATCCGAGAACAGGTGAATTCAATTCCACACTATAAGTCGAATCTGCTGGACTGTCATGTTTGTCTGTACAACGGATACTACCATCATAGACGAAATCCCAGTTTCTTCCTTTTGTATCTCTTACAGAATATTTGCCATAATATCCGCCGGAATATTCTGATTCAGTTTCAAACAGCTTTCCGACTGCCTCAGCCGCCTGCTTTCTGGTCAGCCCGGTCATCTCGATTTCGATGCCGAAACTTCTTGTTTTAATACCTTCAAATTTTTCTTTCATCCGTCATCTACATGGAAAAATCACTGATTTCAGGAGTTTCTTCCGATTCAGCAGTCTGTTCCATCTGCTGTTCAGACTGTTCCGCAAGCAATTTTGCACATGGAACATATTGTGCATATCTTGCATAGTCAGTCCCCTGTGAATCAATCAGGAGTCCGTCACCCTGTTTTTCGTCATAGACAAGAATACAGTGCCTTATGCTATCCCTGTCACAGTACATATCATCCTGATATTTCTTTATGATTTTATGATCCTGCAAGGGATTGTTCCGCAGACTGAAAAATTCCTCCTGTGAAAGAGGAATGATATGCTCCACAATACAGGCAGTTGGTGTGAAATCCGGTTCTTTCCTCAACAGTCTGGCATGGATTACTAATTTTTTAGTTTCCGGCTGTTTCGGTTCGGACAACTTCAGATACAGATTCCGGATTCCCGAAACATCTGTATCCCGAACAGTTTTCGCTTCGATAGAATACTGCCTGTCAAGATATTCTGCAAGTGTGTTAAGGTCAATCAGACTGTCGTTTTCTGCTGCTTTACTGCACACGGCTTTTTCCGTTTCACTGTACGGATAGACTTTCACAGTCAGTTCTGCGTTTTCATCCGTCAGAAGAGGAATTTCCGAAAGCTGATAGCCGATACTGCTGAGAACATCACGGATTTTATGCACTTCGCATGGCAGTTCCAGAAGTGCTGAATTTTTCTGATATTTCACAAATACTGTAAACATGAAATTTCTCCTTTACATAGCAATACCGCTGAAACTGAGGTCATCTTCTTCCTCTGTTTCAACGGTATTTTCTTCTTTCTGTGATTGTTCCAGTGCCGTCAGTGCATGGGTGACAGCATCCGTCAGTATTCTGGATGCCTGCTGTATCTCCGACAGTGCCTTGTTCAGTTCATTCAGCGGTTTTCCGTCACTCCATCCGGCAATGTACGGAAATGAATATTCGGAAGTATCCAGTCCGAAATGCTCTGCCACAATAAAAGCAACACTCTCTGCATGGACTTCCTTTGCACTCCTGTCAGCATGCATCGTCGGAAGTGCTGTTCTTTTATCGTGAAGCAGTTTATGAGCACACTCATGAAACGCTGTTTTTAAGGTCTGGGCATCGCTCATGCCGATCTGAATTACAATCCTGTCCTCATTGTGACTGTAATAGCCATGAACATCGCCGGGAATCTCCTCAAAGGTGATCGGGATTCTGGTTACTTTCTGAAGAGCATTCAGCACGGCGGTCATCTGTTCTGATTCAACTTCGCCTGCCAGGTCATGGATATATTCCGGCAGCTCCTTTCCGCTGGTCTGCGACACATCAAATACACTCACTGCCTTGAATGCAATTCCTTCCATTTCTTCTGTTTCTTCGTTCTCTACCTGTGCCTCACGTTTCCGCTTGTATGGCATCGGAGCGAGTATCCTGATTCCGGTTTCTCCTCTGTTGACCTGTCTGCCGAGAGATTTCCACCTGCCATAAGCCGCCACAAGGGAAGCATCTGGCTTCTGCATGGCAATCAGCATACAGTTTCCGGCAGAGTAGTGTGTAAATTTCGACATTACCCTGAGATATTCCTTGTATTTTTTGCTCTCGAAAACCGCTTTTACACCCTCATCAATCCTCTGGAACAAATTACTCATTTCCTCTTTTTTCTTTTCTTTGTATTCCTCTTTCTCTTTTACTGTAAGTTTTTTCTTCCATGCCATCTGATCACTCCTTTCTCTTGCCTGCGGAATCTGTCAATTTTTCCTCATTCCATTCCTGTTTTACCCCGAATGTCATCTATGGTTTCCAGACTTTTGTTTTTGCTGTTTTATGCTTAATTTATTGCGAAATATAGTCTTTTTTATACTTGTTATCTTTTTCAGTAAAGAAAGATATGGTTACAAACCTGAACCAATTTTTTATGGTGATTCCAACCGCTATTTTGGCGTTGAGCTTGAAATCGATGAGGCTGGAAGAGATAACAACTATGCCGAAGAATTAATCGACATTGCCAATATGCGAGAGGAACACATCTATATCAAATCCGATGGTAGTTTGTATGATGGTATGGAGATTGTTTCACATCCGATGACACTGGAATATCACATGAACAATTTCTGCTGGGAGGATATTATGCATCATGCGGTATTTCTTGGTTATCGCTCTCATCAGACTAGCACATGCGGTTTGCATATTCATGTCAATCGTGACAGTTTTTCTGATAGTTACGAAATGCAGGAAGAAGTCATTTCAAGAATTTTGTATTTTGTGGAGCAGCATTGGAACGAAATGCTGAAGTTCAGCAGAAGAACAGAATACAATATGAATCGCTGGGCAGCACGTTATGGCTATGAAAACTCACCCAAAGCTATCCTGGACAAGGCTAAGAAAAATTGCGGTCGTTATGTTGCCATAAACCTCTGCAATTATCACACGATTGAATTTCGTCTTTTCAGAGGCACTCTCAAATACAACACGCTTATTGCAACTTTGGAACTTGTCAACAGAATTTGCGAAGTAGCCTGTTTAACGACGGATGAAGGAATTGCAAAACTCTCATGGTCTGAATTTGTAGCAGGAATTAAAGAGCCTGAGCTAATTCAGTATCTCAAAGAAAGAAATCTTTATATCAACGAAAAAGTGGAAGAAACGGAGGAATTTTAATTATGTGTGCATTATTTGGCTGGCTTGATTACAAG
>CAMWJT010000237.1 GCA_947174625.1 uncultured Ruminococcus sp. | reverse complement strand
GTCTTACCATGGTCAACGTGACCGATTGTACAAATGTTTACGTGCGGCTTGTTACGCTCGAATTTTTGTTTTGCCATTGGAAGTTTCCTCCTTTAATTTTGTATTATCTTAAGAAGATAATTTTAATATAATTTATTATAGCATATTTTCAGCGGAATTGCAAGTATTTTTCAGAGATTTTATTCCTGAAAAATACTTGTTAAATTTATGCAATTCGCCGAATTTTTTTGCTTTTTTAAAAATTAACCCTTGTTTCTGGATGTCTTGATGTCCTCGGCAATGTTCTTCGGTACTTCCTTGTAGCTGTGAGGCTCCATGGAATACTGTCCACGTCCCTGCGTATTGGAACGCAGATTGTTGGAATAGCCGAACATTTCAGACAGTGGTACAAGTGCATCTACCTGAACTGTACCGGGTCTTGTTTCTTGACCGAGAATCTCACCACGGCGGGAACTCAGATCGCCAATAATATTGCCAAGATAATTATCCGGAGCAATGACAGATACTTTCATGATCGGTTCCATCAAAGCCGGCTGTGCCTTGCGCATAGCTTCTTTGAATGCCATAGAACCGGCAATCTTGAATGCCATTTCCGAAGAGTCAACTTCATGATAAGATCCGTCATAAAGTTCTACCTTGACATCGACAACCTGATAACCGGCAAGGATACCTGCCTGCATTGCGCCCTTCACACCGGCTTCTACAGCAGGGATATACTCCTTCGGTACAGAACCGCCGACAACGGAATTCTTGAATTCAAAGCCCTTACCGGATTCGTTCGGCTCAACACTGATCTTAACATGACCGTACTGACCGGAACCACCGGACTGCTTTTTATATTTATAGTCAACATCTGCATTGCCCTTAATGGTCTCTTTGTAAGATACCTGCGGTGCGCCGACATCTGCTTCTACTTTGAACTCACGAAGCAATCTGTCAACGATAATATCCAGATGCAGTTCGCCCATGCCGGCAATGATCGTCTGTCCGGTTTCTTCATCCGTCCAGGTTCTGAATGTCGGGTCTTCTTCTGCAAGTTTTGCAAGGGCGATACCCATTTTTTCCTGACCTGCTTTTGTCTTCGGCTCAATTGCCAGATTGATAACAGGCTCCGGGAATTCCATGGATTCCAGAATGACCGGATGATCCTCATCACAGAGTGTATCACCGGTTGTTGTCTGTTTCAGACCAATTGCCGCAGCAATGTCACCGGAGTATACTTTTTCAAGTTCTTTCCGGCTGTTTGCGTGCATCTGCACAATACGACCAATTCTTTCATGCTTGTCCTTGGTGGAATTCAGAACACCTGAACCAGCATTCAGAACACCGGAATAAACACGGAAGAACGTCAGTTTACCAACAAACGGGTCTGTTGCAATCTTGAATGCAAGTGCTGCAAACGGTTCATCGTCAGAAGACGGTCTCTCTTCTTCTTCGCCTGTATCCGGGTTTGTTCCCTTGATTGCCGGAACATCCAGAGGAGACGGCATATAATCTACAATGGCATCCAAAAGCTTCTGTACACCCTTGTTCTTATAAGAAGTACCGCAGGTAACCGGAACCATTGTATTGGCAAGTGTGGATTTTCTGATACATGTCTTGATTTCTTCGATTGTGAGTTCCTCACCTGAGAAGAATTTTTCCATCAGGTCTTCGTCCTGTTCAGCGACATGTTCAACCAGAGAATCCCGGTATTCCTGTGCTTTTTCTTTCATATCATCCGGGATTTCTTCCACACGGATGTCTTTGCCCAGGTCATCATAATATACATAGGCTTTCATCTCTACGAGATCAATAATGCCCTTGAATGTTTCTTCCGCACCGATTGGCAGCTGAATCGGGACAGCATTGCAATGCAGACGATCTTTCATCATCTCAACAACTCTGTAGAAATCAGCACCCATGATGTCCATTTTGTTGACATAAGCCATTCTCGGAACCTGGTATTTATCAGCCTGTCTCCATACGGTTTCAGACTGCGGTTCTACACCGCCTTTTGCACACAGAACTGTAACAGAGCCGTCCAGTACACGCAGGGAACGTTCTACTTCTACTGTAAAGTCAACGTGTCCGGGTGTGTCAATAATATTGATTCTGTGACCTGCCCAGTAAGCCGTCGTAGCAGCAGAAGTGATTGTAATACCTCTTTCCTGCTCCTGTGCCATCCAGTCCATTGTAGCAGCACCCTCGTGGGTTTCGCCGATTTTATGGTTGACACCAGTATAGAACAAAATACGCTCTGTTGTGGTTGTCTTACCGGCATCAATGTGCGCCATAATGCCGATATTTCTGGTTCTTTCCAGTGAACAATCTCTAGCCATAACAACACACCATCCTTACCAGCGGTAGTGTGCAAACGCTTTGTTTGCCTCTGCCATCTTGTGTGTATCTTCACGCTTCTTGACAGAACCGCCTGTATTATTGAGAGCGTCCAGGATTTCGCCTGCCAGTCTCTCTTTCATGGTTTTTTCATTACGCTCTCTGGAATATTTTGTAATCCATCTCAGACCGAGAGTCTGCTTTCTTTCCGGGCGCACTTCCATTGGTACTTGATAGGTAGCACCACCCAGACGGCGAGCCTTTACTTCGAGCTGCGGCATGATATTCTCCATAGCCTCTTCGAATACTTCGAGTGCATCTCTGCCAGTTTTTTCATTAACGATTTCAAATGCACCGTAAACAATTTTCTGCGCAACACCTTTTTTACCGTCGAGCATGATATTATTAATCAGTCTGGTAACCAGTTTGGAATTATAAACCGGATCCTGAAGCACATCACGCTTTGCGACATTACCTCTTCTTGGCATTTCGCTTCCCTCCTTCACATTACATAGCATGAATTCATAGGTACTCGTCCGGAAAATTCCGGTACGTCAGACCAATGCAGAGGTTTATAAATCTATATAAAACTCCACATTCTGCAAGCAATTGCAGTAATCTGAAATTCAAGTCTTGAAAATTTAATTAATAAAATAAAAATTCTGAAAGCCGGAATTATTTCTTCTTTCCTGCCTTCGGGCGCTTTGCACCGTACTTGGAACGAGCCTGATTTCTGTTCGCAACACCCTGTGCATCCAATGCACCACGGATGATGTGATAACGCACACCAGGTAAGTCCTTGACACGTCCGCCACGGATCAGAACAACGCTGTGCTCCTGAAGATTGTGACCGATACCAGGGATATAAGA
>CAMWJT010000236.1 GCA_947174625.1 uncultured Ruminococcus sp. | reverse complement strand
ATGCGGCACTGTGTGACAATGTAATCACTTCGTCATGTCCTGCAAAAATAATATCATGTTCGCCGACGATAGTACCGCCACGGACGGCGTGCATCCCGATTTCTGATGCTTCACGCTTCTGACGTTTGGAATGTCTGTCATAGACATAGTGACAGGAATTGTTTAATGTTTGGTTGATTGCGTCTGCTAACATCAGAGCTGTTCCGCTTGGTGCATCAATTTTCTGATTGTGATGCTTTTCAATGATTTCAATATCAAACTGACCGCCCAGGATGGAAGTTGCTTTCTTGGCAAGCTGTACTAGCAGATTAATCCCCAGGGACATATTGAATGAGAAAAAGACCGGAATAGATGCAGATGCTTTCTGGATTTTGGCAATCTGTTCTTCGCTGTAGCCTGTCGTTGCCAGGACACAGGGAACACCGTTGACAAGACAATAATTCAACAAATCATCCAGGACAGCCGGATTTGAGAAATCTATCAGGACATCCGGCTTTTCGGGGAGATCTGAAAATTTCGGATAAATTTTAAAATCTCTGTAAGATTCTGTGTGCAGGTCAACCCCTGCACATGTCATGCAGTCCGTACGTCCGGCAATTGCTGTTGCAACGGCATGCCCCATCTTTCCGGATGCACCGCTGATTAAAATTTTTGTCTGTTTGAGTTCCATGATTTTATTACCTCAAAAATTTAAAAATTTAAAAAATTATAATTAATCTACAACAGAAACCGGCAATCCGACATTCTGCATAGCAGATAATAATCTTGCCACATTGTCTGCGCTCATCTTGGTCAGCGGCATCCGGCATGTTCCGGCAGCCATTCCCAGATGATTCATGGCTTCCTTCACAGGAATCGGATTGACTTCACAGAACAGGGAATTAATCAGTTCCAGATATTTTAATTGCAGTTCGCCGGCTTTCTGGAAATCATTATCCAGACAGAGCTGTGCAATTTCATGCGTTTCTTTCGGCAGAATGTTAGACAATACAGAGATAACACCCTTTCCGCCGAGGGACATCACAGGGACGATCATATCATCATTGCCGCTGTAGATGTCAATCAGATCACCGCAAGCCGCTGCAACCTGTGCTGTGTAGCTGATATTGCCGGATGCTTCCTTGACAGCGGCAATATTCTTGTGATGTGCCAGTTTTTCCAGTGTCTCTACGGAGATATTTAATCCGGTTCTGCCGGGGATGTTATATAAAATAATCGGGATGTTGACACTGTTTGCGATAATCGTGAAATGATTCAGCAAACCTGCCTGTGTGGTTTTGTTATAATACGGTGTTACAAGAAGCAATCCGTCTGCGCCCAGTTTCTGTGCTTCTACGGAGAGTTCAATTGCACAGCGTGTGTCATTACTGCCTGTTCCGGCAATGACAGGGACTCTGTGATTTGTATAATCCACAGTGAATTTGATACATTCCAGATGCTCTGCTTCTGTCATTGTGGAAGATTCCCCGGTCGTACCGCAGACAACAATTGCATCTGTACCGTTGTCAATCTGGTAATCAATATTTTTGCCGAGTCCCTCGTAATTAATCGATCCGTCCAGATTGAACGGTGTGGCAATGGCAACAGCTGCACCAGTAAAAATTGTATTTTTCATGGGAAAAATCCTTTCGAGTTAAATTTTAATTAATCAAAATAGCCCTTTGCTGCGAGTAATTCTGCAAGCAGGACACCGCCGCCGGCTGCGCCACGGAGTGTGTTGTGAGACAGGCATACAAATTTATAATCATACTGGGTATCTTCACGCAGACGACCAACAGAAACAGCCATGCCTTTTTCAAGATTCCGGTCAAGATTTGCCTGTGGTCTGTTGTCTTCTGTAAAATAGTGAATGAATTTTTTGGGAGCTGACGGAAGATCCAGTTCCTGCGGTTCGCCCTTGAAGTTCTCCCACAGTTCCAGAATTTCTTCTTTAGAGGGCTTATTCTCGAATGATACGAATACAGCAGCAGTGTGACCATCAGAAACCGGAACACGCAGACACTGTGTTGTGATGGACGGGGAAGATGCCTTGGCAATTTCGCCGTTTTCAATAGAACCCCATACTTTGAGCGGTTCCTGTTCGGATTTTTCTTCTTCGCCGCCGATAAACGGGATCAGATTGTCTACCATTTCAGGCCATGTCTCAAATGTCTTGCCTGCGCCGGAAATTGCCTGATAAGTACATGCCAGCACGTTTTTCAGTCCGAATTTTTTCAGGGGATGCAGGGCAGGGACATAGCTCTGAATGGAGCAATTGGACTTGACAGCAATGAAGCCTTTCTTTGTGCCGAGACGTTTTCTCTGTGCTTCGATAATTTCCAGGTGTTCGGGATTGATTTCCGGAACGACCATCGGAACATCTGGTGTGAAACGATGTGCGGAGTTATTGGAGATGACGGGGCATTCTGCCTTGGCATAGCGTTCTTCGAGAGCTCTGATCTCGTCTTTTTTCATATCCACAGCGCAGAAGACAAAATCCACGTCATTGACGATAGAATCCATCTCAGAATTGAGATCACGGACGATCATCGTTTTCAGATTTTCGGGCATGGGGACAGTCATTGCCCAACGGCTGCCGACAGCTTCTTCATAAGTTTTGCCCGCACTTCTGGGGGATGCGGCAAGTACTTTGACATTGAACCACGGATGTTCTGCCAGAAGCGTTGCAAAGCGCTGTCCTACCATACCAGTTGCGCCAAGAATACCGACATTATACTGTAAAGACTGATTCATAATTAAAAACTCCTGTCTCCGGTCATGCAGGATATGGACATGCCGGGAAAATAAATAATACAATAGAAAAATTATAAAAAAACCGGTAAAATACCGGTCACCATGCGCTATTTGCAGAAAATTACTGGCTGACAGCCGATAGCTCTCCATCACACATGATGACAGTGCGGTACTTTTTCAGTACAACACCAGAAGCAGAACTGCTCAGATTCTGTTCTTCGGCGGCATTGCCTTTTGCTGTCTTTCATCGAGTCAAGCACTCTCCGGACAGTGACTGATCGCAGCCGCACCTCTATCTTTTTATCTTAATTCTTTATCATTTTATCATAATTTTATCATAATTTATAATAATTAATTATAATTTCATATCCTGATTACTATCATAACACGTTCTGCGTGATTTGTCAATAGAAAAAATAAAAATATTTTTTAAATTCTAAAAACTATTGACTTTTTTC
>CAMWJT010000235.1 GCA_947174625.1 uncultured Ruminococcus sp. | reverse complement strand
CTATTTAAGGAAAAAGTCAAAAATTCAGGTCAGATTTCAGCTTAAAAAGAACGTATAATAGATAAAAATAAAATCTTAATCTTTGTAAAATATTATAAATTACATGTATTTTAGTTAATAAATTTTATTCATAATTACAATAGTAAAAAAGGTATGAAATACTCATACAATCTCAATCTCAAAAAACGGCAGAAGTGATTACGCTCCTGCCGGATTTCTTATTTTTTCCAATTTAGTATTATATGGAAAATAAAATATATTAGAAATTTTTGATGATGAGTTCTCTGTATATACCTTTTGACAAGTTATTCTGACGTTCAACAGAGATGATTTCAAAGTTCTTATACAGCTCACGGATGTATACATCATCATTGTAGGACAGAATAAAACGTCCCCTAATCAAACTCAAAACAGATTTTAAACGTTCGTGGTCTTCCTTTGTAAATACGGCATCATAGTAATTTTCAGTCTTGTGATAGGGTGGATCGCAGTAGAAAAGAGCCTTCGGACGGTCATAAACCTTTATCAGATTTTCAAAATCCTTGTTTTCGATCACAACTCTTTCAAGCCTTTTTTCGATTTTTTCAAGATAATCCGGTGACAGATTATTTTTACAACATCCAAAATTATTGAGTTGTGATCCATAGGATATTTTGATCTGCACATAGAACATTGCTGCACGCTGAATATCTGTAAATCCAGGTATTTTTAATTTTTCTTTGATTTCTTCAAACAGTTCACGTGAATTGAAATAGCCTGCAATCTCACGCTGAAGCTCATCACGATGATATTTTGCACAACGGAACAGATTGACAAGATTACGATTCAGGTCGTTGTAAATTTCAAGATTTGCGTGTTTTTCTTTGTAAAACAACACTGAACCGCCACCGCCGAACACCTCAATGTATCTGTCTACATCATCTGGAAACAATGATGTGATTTTTTGAGCGAGTAGACTTTTTCCACCTATCCATGGAATGAAACTTTTCATTAAAAACCTCCTAAAAATGAGTAGTCCCCCTGAATCAAAGGAATTTTTTGTTATTCTTGGGTCAGTATTCCGGAATACGTTTTGCCATCAACGCTGATAGAAAAATATTTTGCCTGTTCTGTATTTGGTTCAGGTTCTGGAGCTGATCCGGATTTTTCAAAGCCATTCAAGCCAGCGTTCTGGATCAAAGCAGGATAATCCTGATAGCATTCATCCAGATCCACATTGCCGGAGATTCCGGAAACAGAACCAGTGTCAGATTTCTGCCACATGCCGAACTGACCAGAATAGCTTGTTTTAGTCACACCGTAATGTGCCACCCAAACGGCGTAGCGATTCCGGACTTCTTCTGTGATGTAGATTTCTAAATGCGATTTGCTCATGTACAGACCGACAAAATAGCCTGCCTGCTCGACTATTTCCAGGAACGCCCTTGCAATAGTGGAGCATTTCGCTTTACCAAGTGCGAACTGTTTCGGTTCTTCCAGATCGAAATACACAGGATAAGCAAACTGTTTGCCTTTGATGACTTGCAGGAATACTTCTGCTTCCTGCCTGGCTTCTTCCGGGGACATTGCATAGGAATACCAGTAAGCACCTACGGGGATCTGATTTGCGTTGCACTGTGCATAGTATTCCTCGAATTTGTTGTCTTTCTGGGAAATATCTTTGCCATAGCCTGCCCGGAGAATGGCAAAATCCACTTTTCCGGAATTTTTGACTTTTGTCCAATCAATGCCACCCTGATGTCTTGAAACATCAATGCCGTATTTTGTCATAAATTTTACTCCTTGTTTCTTATTTTTAGTCATCCTGTCCAGATAACCTGTGCGTTTGTTGCACCCCAAGGTGCACGGGGAATGCTGTCTTGTGGTTTATTAACTTTGATTTCTGTAATGTTTGTACAACCATAAAATGTATTATTCTCAATATTTGTTACACTGCAAGGAATTGTAATAGAATTAAGATTTGTACAACCAGAAAACGCACTGTATCCAATACTTATTACACTACAAGGAATTATAATGGAATTAAGATTTATACAACCAGAAAATGTATTATTTTCAATACTTGTTACACCACAAGGAATTGTAATAGAATTAAGATTTGCACAATCAGCAAATGTACCACCCTTGATACTTGTTACACTGCAAGGAATTGTAACAGAATTAAGATTTGTACAACCCCAAAATGCAGTATTCTCAATACTTGTTACACCGTAAGGAATTGTAATAGAATTAAGATTTGTACAACTCCAAAATGCCCAGGGATCAATTTTAGTTATTCCATTTTCTTCGAATATGATAACCCGATATTGATTTGGTTTATGAGAGTTCAAAAAAGTGCTTGTTTCAGATATCGTGTCGAAATATTGGATAATGTTTGTTTCATTTTGGTTATCATCTAGCTGGATTACATTTATTTTTGTCTTTTTGTTTATGAAATTCAGTAACTTTTCTGTTAGGTCAGTGCCGTTACCCTCACTGACCCTGTTAAAAAAATTTACTTCCACCCATTCACGACCGTTGGATAGTTCATAAACATGACCGCCATCCTCCAGCACATCACAACGTGAACCAGCAAGCCAGTTCTCTTTTGCGTCCGGAATATCAGCAACTGTATCTACTGTAATATGCATCAAATAGCATGTCTGGATAGAACCGTCTTTGATTGATTTTGTGAATACCGTTTTTCGCTTTACTGTGTACATTTCATTGCTCCTTTTGATTATTGAAATTTTTGAATCGTTTCACAATTCTGAGAACCCACTGTGCATCCGGATTGATTTCAGCGTAATTCTCAAAAATACTGATCATTTCCATGATGACGATATAAGTAAATACGCAGAATGCCGTGACTGCTCCTGTGATCGTGGAAAATTCTGCTACATCATAATATTTGCCTAGTACATTGATTCCCAGATCCAGCCCACAAGATGCTGTCATGATCAGGATTTCAGCAAGTTTATGCAAGCCACCAATCCGCATATTGCGGCTGCTGATCGCATTATTGCAATATGCCTTGATGATCCCGGTCAGATAATCCACAACTGCCAGTCCTGTGATCATAAAAATCATGATAATATATTGCATTTTTTACCTCATTCCGTCAAATTGATTTTTTCTTTGGAAAATTTTAGTTTAAAAACTATGTTTTTTCGTTCTGGAAAGCAAAAATTAATAATTGTATTTCCAGTAAGCGTAGTGCTTGGACTTGTTTGGTTG
>CAMWJT010000234.1 GCA_947174625.1 uncultured Ruminococcus sp. | reverse complement strand
GTCGTTCCTAAATCAATACCTATTACTTTTCCCATAAAATTTATCTCCTTAATTATAATTATAATTTTATTTTATTCGCTTTTTGGCTTGCTTTCTGATTTCTTCTGGTAATCAGGTATAATTCATTTTCCATTGCCATGACTTCCTGCATCGGAATCGGCTGGAATAACTTGCGCTTCATGACAAATTTTGTCCAGAGAATGCCGTATACTGACAGCAGGAGGAATACTGCGCCACAGAGCAGGAAAATGGATTTTTTTGTTTCCGGATTGCCGTCAATATTCCAGATCATGAATAAATTCCCAAAAATTCCCACTAACGGCATCAGAATACCGAACGGTGCTTTGAACGTCCTGGGGACTTTCGGCGCACGTTTTCTCAGGATTATCACGTTAATATTGGAAATAATATAAGAAATCATCCAGAATACACAGCCTGTCAGAATCAGGAATGAGAGCGAATCCGCCGAGGATAACCCGGTTGCATTAATCAGGATCATCACGACAGCAACTGCCAGGATGCCGATATAAGGCGCACCCTTTTTGTTGCGCTTCTCAAAAATCGCCGGGAGCAACCCAATTTTTGCCATCCCTGCACAGATATACGGCAGGGAACTCATAACAGAATTTACTGTACTGACAACTGCAAAGATAGAGACAACAATCATCCAGACAGATCCTGCACTTCCAAGCATGTTATTTCCGTACAGAATGTGCGGAGAGGTGTTCTCAGCCAGTTCTCCCCAGGGGACATAATTGCGCATGCCCAGGACAACCAGAATCTGCATGACCAATACGATCAGGAGACTGAGTACCATCCCACGAGGGACGTTTTTTCTTGGATTTTCCACGTCTTTTGCAACGGGAATGATAAACTCTGCGCCTAAAAACAGGAAAAATGCCAGTCCCACAAGCGAAAGAATCTCTTTTGGTTCATAAGACAGCACCCAGGGTTGCTCAACAACTTCCCCTGTGCCGATTCCCAGAATGCCAAGCACACCCATAATCACCAGAGATGCGCTCAGTCCGTAAGCGACAATGTTCTGGATTTTAGCGAACATATCCACGCCGTTGAGATTGACAATCATCAGGACAACCAACAGAATCACGCAGAATACGCTAGACGGGATACCCGTATGAAACACGGCATTGATAGAATTGCCGAACATGGCACACTCCGCACTGCCGGTAAGGGCATTGCAGACCAGATAACCGCCGACCATTGTCACGAGGGAGATAAAAGGTCCCATGCAAGTCAGCGTATATTGTGCAAGACCACCAGTCAATGCCGGCATGATCGCATTCAGTTCCGCCATGCTCAGTGCCGTACAGATATTAATCCCACAGGCTATGCACATAGCAATGATGAAGCTGACACCGATTGCGCCTGCACCCTGACCAAGAGACATTAAGCAACTCGTAGCGACAATCAGTCCCATTCCGGTAGCAATGACGGATGGTAGTTTTAGTTTTGATTTATTCAACCGGGACACATCCTTATTAATTAATTATTTGAAAATTATCGAAAATTATCGAAAATTATTTCAGAGCATCAATGCCATCCTCTCCTGTCCTGATCCGGATAATATTAGAAATCGGCGAAATGAAAATTTTACCATCACCGATATGTCCGGTGTAGAGTTCCTGTTTGATGACTTCCAGAACGGAATCCAGAACATCATTTTCAACCACAAGCATAATATGCTGTTTCGGGAGAAGTTCCATTTCGACATTCTCCTTGATTTCATATTCATGCGTGCCTTTTTCGACACCGCACCCGATCACTTGTGTAACAGTCATGCCGGAAACGCCGACTTTACTCAGCGCACGTTTGAGATCTGTAAATTTTGTCATAGATGTGATGATCTCAATTTTGGACGCATTCATCATGGTAATTCTCTCCTTTAATTTAATTACTAAAATTTTCCAGTTCAAAAAAGCAATGGTGTCTGCCTATCCTAACAGACACCATTGTCTCTATATAGTGATTATGATGAACAAGCTGAATTATTCGCCCATTGTCTCCAGAACATAGGCACATGCTTCATCCAATGCACGCAATGCCCAGTCAAAATCCTCTTTCGTTGCCCAGTAGTTCGGATAAATTCTGCATACGGCATCATTGTTGATCGTGAACATTGTGCTGACATGTCCCACAACGGACATATGCTTGCAGACTTCTACTGTGTAGTAATCGCCGTTCTTGTTCTGACCGTATTCCAGACCGATCATGTAACCACGACCACGGACGTCTTTGATGACATTCGGGTATTTCTCCTGGATTTTCCGCAGACCGTCGAAGAAATACGGCGCATTCGCACGGATTGTCCCCGGTACGTCAGCTTCAATCATAAATTCCAGACATGCCAGAGCCGTGATGCCGGAAATCTGGTTGTCCTGATAGGTCGCTGTATGGAAGAACGCTGTCTCATCGTTGCCATATGCCGCCATGTACAGTTCTTCAGATGCCAGCACACCGCCTGTCGGAACGAGACTGCCGGACATTGCCTTGGCAAAAGAAAGTGCATCCGGCTGTGCCTTATCGCCGTAATACTGATGCGCCCAGAGATAACCCGTTCTGCAAGAACCTGCCTGTACTTCATCCAGACAGAAATATACGTCATATTTTGTACAGAGTTCCCTCATTTTCGGCAGATAATCCTCCGGCGGGACATTGATACCGCCCTCACCCTGAATCGGTTCGCAGAAAAATGCGATCACGTCACCTTTTTTCATTTCCTCTTCTGCTGCTCTCCAGTCACCGTACGGCACATGGCAATATCCCGGGAGATCCGGACCCTGCCACATACGCCATTTATCTTTACCGCCCAGATTGACAGTTGCCTGTGTCTTGCCATGGAACGCATTGTTTGTGGAAAGCATTCTTGTCTTGTTCTTCTTTGTCCGGTATGCCGCCAGACGTACCATTTTCAGGAGCGTTTCATTTGCTTCCGCACCACCACAGCAAAGCACTGTCCGAGGGAGATACGGTGTAATCAGTGACATATTATGAGAAAATGCCGAAGTCGTCTGATGCAACATGAGCGGATCCATCGTAATCAGATGAGAATCCAGGTATTTCTTGACTTTCTCAATCACAAACGGGTTATTCAGTCCCAACAATGCCGGTCCGACAGAACCGATGAAATCCAGGTGCTTTACACCGTTGACATCCCACCAGTAACAGCCCTCTGCCTTGACAGCGACATCACCTGCACCAATGTCCAGTGC
>CAMWJT010000233.1 GCA_947174625.1 uncultured Ruminococcus sp. | reverse complement strand
TATTTAATTCATAATAATATGTGCAATTTTACCATGATCCATAGCTTTTCTCAATAGGAATCTTGGCAAATCTATAGAAAAATTATAAAAAAATTTTTGAAACGCTTGCCAAGTACGGAAAAATATGCTATGATAGGAGTGGTCACAGTATAGATCAGGAACTGTGATCTCAGATTGAAAAAAAATTTTTTAAAATTTTGCTTTGCATTTTATTTTATTTTTTTGACAGAAAGGATTGAGTCGATGAGAAAGGCAAAAGTTGCAGCAGTTACAATTGGTCTCCTGGCTTCTGTTTTTGGTGCCGGGACTATGGTGACAGATGCTTCTACTGTCAGATTAGATGATAGTGTGACAAACGCACCGGAAGCTGTCAGGACAACTACGGTAGATAACAAAACAACAACTGCCGCTGCTACTACCACTTCTATCCAAGCGACCCCCACAGGCAAAAAGACCAATGCCATCAGACAGCACAACAGGAAACTTGCGACAGCACCAGAACAGGAAATTTCCGCAGAAGAATTATGGAGAGTTCCTTCAGTGCAGGAGACAAATCCCGTAGAGAATGCTGAGAATACAGAAGAGATTATAGAAAATCAGGCAATTCAAGCAATTGTAGAAGAAATAGAAACAGAATCAGAATTAAACGAAATCATAGAAGAGACGGCAGAGCATCCGGAAATTGCAGAATCGGCGCAAACTGAGGAAGCATCCAGAATTTTTGTGAAGTCTGTTCCAAGTTTCAAACATAAAGCACAGCCAAAGAAAGACAGAAAGCCGGCAAAGATCACAGATCCGATTATTATCACAAAGCCAGCTGAAACATCTGTCGCTGTCACAGACCCTGTAGAAGCGTCCACAGAGGCTGTCGAGACAACAGAGCCAATTATTATCACAAAGCCGACGGAAGCCCCTGTAGAGCCTGTAGAAGCGCCTACAGAGACCGCCGAGGAAACAGAGCCGGTAATTATCACAAAACCGACGGAAGCACCTGTAGAGTCTGTGGAACTGTCTACAGAAGTTGTAGATGTCCCGGAGATGACAGAACCAGTTATCATCACGAATCCGATTGAAGTGCCTGTAGAGCCTGTAGAAGCACCTACAGAGACCGACGAAGCAACAGAGCCGGTAATTATCGCAAACCAGACGGAAACACCTGTAGAGCCTATCACAGACCCTGTAGAAGAGCCTGTACCATCCACTACAGTAACAGAACACACTACAAAAGCAACGACCAAGGCAACGACGACTACCACAACTACTACAACTACCACGACAACTACTACAACCACAACAACGACAAGCACTTCCACCACAACAGAAACAACTTCCACAACGCCTGAACCTGTTGTCACAACAATTGTAGAGACTGTCCAGATGCAGAGTCCGGAAATTGTGGATGTCTCAGAAATGTACCTGGAGAACATTCTTGATTACGTCCAGGAAATCCCCCAGGAAGATACTGTTCCCGTGATGGAGGAAATTCCCCAGGAAGATACAGCACCAGTTATAGTAGAAGCAGAAGAAATCGTCCAGGAACAGCCCGAACAAGTCGAAGAACCCATATTTGATTTTGAAATTGCGGATGTTCTCACGGAAGAACCCGTCGTAATCGCCGTATCTGACAGCGATTACGTCCTGTTGTGCAATGCCGTTGCACATGAAGCAGGTTCGGACAACATCACAATCGAGAACAAAGCAAAAGTTGTCGAAGTCATCATGAATCGTGTGGACTCTCCGAGTTTCCCGAATACGATCTATGGTGTCATCACGCAAAAATCTCAATTCAGCGGTTCTTCCAGTTACGCAAATCTCTCAGGCTATACAAGCAAAGTCACACAGAATGTCAAATCTGCTGTGGATCTCTATTTTGAAGATCCATCCGCATTTGATCATGGCTATTTATATTTCTACGGCGACGGTTCTCAGAATCATTTCAGCCAGTATAATTAAAAAAATTTTTTCAAAATATTGGAGCGGACAGCTCCAATATTTTATTTTTTATAATTTTTCACACATCCCGGATATAATAACAATATCGCCGGAAGATTACAATATGCCATGCAGGCATTGGCAATGTCCGCAAGTGTCCAGACAAATTCAGATTGTAAAATTGCGCCCAGTCCGGCGGCAAGGCAGAACAATCCCTGATAAAGCCGTATGATGTGAGAATGCTCCGTCAGTGTCCGGAATGCGTTCACACCGCAGTACGACCATCCAATTAACGTGCAGAACGCAAACAGAGCAATCATCGGCGGAAGCATCCAGTCTGCAAACTCTCCCAATCCGTTCCGGAATGCTGTCAATACCAGAATTGTACCATCCGTTCCGGAAGTCTGTGCATCCGTGCAGAGAATCACCAGAGCCGTTGCCGTACAGCATACGAATGTATCTAAAATTACTTCCAGCATGCCACATAATCCCAGGAATTCCGGTTGATCGCTGTCAGCATCCCCGTGGAGCAGTCCGCTGCTGCCAAGCCCTGCCTCATTGGAAAAGACACCACGTCGTATGCCGACGGAAACCGTCCGCCGGACGACTTCTCCGCTGATACCACCTGCAATAGACTGTAATCCGAATGCACCCTGAAAAATATTACAGAACACCGTCCCAAGATGTGCATGATATTTCAGAATTACCAGGAGCGACAATAATAAGTACATCCCTGAAAGCACCGGAATCAGAATGCTTGTCACATGTCCGATTCGGTTCGTTCCGCCGAAAATAATCCATCCTAACAGGATTGCCGTGACAATCCCGGTCAGGACGGGAGGGACTGCGAAGCTTTCCTGGAGACCTTCCGCCATAGCATGACTTTGCGTCATATTACCCATGCCGAAGCTAGCCATCACGCAGAATACAGCGAACAATCCGGCAAGCCACGGCTGATGTAATCCATTCCGGATGTAAGCGACAGCGCCGGTATAGTTCTGATCCCGGTAACGACAACTCAGGACGTTTTCCGCATAGATCAGACCCATCCCCAGGAATGCGGCAATCCACATCCAGAAAATCGCTCCCGCACCACCAAGCGTGATGGCTGTCGCAACACCGACAATATTCCCCGTACCCATTGCCGCCGCCAGGGATGTCATACAGGATTGGAACGGCGATAATTTCTGAGAATTTTTATTTAAATTATTTGAATTACTTGAATGATTATTTTTAAAATTATTTTTTAATAATCTGAAACTTTGTAAACTGGTAGCTTTGCCATATAATAGACAAGACAATC
>CAMWJT010000232.1 GCA_947174625.1 uncultured Ruminococcus sp. | reverse complement strand
CATTTGAGGCTGTTGTTAATATTTTTTATATCTCCATCCGGAACAATTAATGACTTTAATTCATCAGACAAAAAATAGTGATATTTAATAACAGCCGATTGCTTTCTTTTGTCAACATTCATAAACTTTTTATTCTATCAGTTCCGCAAATCTGTTCATGCAGGTACCTCAATTTCTGCTATGATTGCATCAATCGCTTTTCTGAGTTCTTCCTCATGTTCCACAATTCCGGCAATTTTTGCGTTCAGCTCCGTGATGTCAATCACTTCACGGGTGTCTTCCTGCTCAACGTAAGTCGAGACAGACAGATTGTAATCCTGCTGTGCGATTTCGTCATTCTCCACAAGCCTTGAAAAATAGTCCACGTTTTCCCGGTTGCTGAATACGGAAACAATTTTATCAATGTTCTCCCCTGTCAGCCGGTTGTTGTTCGTCACCTTGATGCACTCTTTGGATGCGTCAATGAAAAGCGTGCTGTTTTCAGATTTGTTCTTTTTCAGCACCATCACACATGTTGCAATGGATGTGCCAAAGAAAAGATTATCCGGGAGCTGTATAATGCTGTCAACAAAATTGTTGTCAATCAAATATTTCCGGATTTTCTGTTCTGCTCCGCCACGGTACATAATCCCCGGAAAACATACAATTGCCGCCGTCCCGTTGGGTGCAAGCCATGAAAGTGAATGCAGGATAAATGCAAGATCCGCTTTCGACTTCGGCGCAAGCACACCGGCAGGCGCAAAACGTGGATCATTGATCAACAAAGGATTGCTGTCCCCTTCCCACTTGATCGAGTAAGGCGGATTGGATACAATCAGTTCAAACGGTTCATCATCCCAGTGCTGTGGCGCAGTCAGCGTATTTTCACACGCAATGCTGAATTTTTCAAATCCTACATCATGCAGGAACATATTAATCCGGCAAAGATTGTATGTTGTAATGTTAATTTCTTGCCCATAGAAACCATTACGGATTTGATCCCGACCGAGCACTTTTTCTGCTTTCAGCAACAGCGACCCAGATCCGCAAGCCGGATCATACACTTTGTTGATCTCCGTTTTTCCGACAGTTCCCAACCGTGTGAGGAGTTCCGAAACATCCGCAGGCGTGAAGAATTCACCGCCGGACTTTCCGGCATTGCTTGCATACATTGTCATGAGATATTCATAAGCATCACCAAACGCATCAATATTGTGATCTTTGACACTGCCAAGCTTCATATCTGCGACACCGTTGAGCAATTTTGTTAATTTTTCATTCCGCTTTGCAACGGTAGCACCAAGCTTGTTGCTGTTCACGTCGAAATCATCAAACAATCCTGCAAAATCGGATTCGGATTCACTGCCTTTTGCAGAATTTTCAATATTGTCAAATACATGTGCAAGCACTTCATTCAGATGTTCTTTTGCCCATTCTGTATCAGAATTTGATTTTTTGGTAATATTGCAGAACAGTTCTGACGGAAGAATAAAAAATCCCTTTTCTTCCACAAGTCCTTGCCTTGCTTCCTCTGCATCGGCATCTGACATTTTGGAATAGTCAAAATCCGGATTTCCTGCTTCGATTTCACCCTGATTGATATACTCTTCTATATTTTCAGAGATATAACGATAAAACATCGTACCGAGCACATAATTCTTAAAATCCCAACCATCCACTGCGCCACGCAGTTCATCCGCAATTGCCCAAATTGCTCGATGCAATTCATCACGTTCCTGTTCTTTTTTATTGTCAGACATATGGTACACCCTCTTTTCTGAAAAATATAGAAATAATATATAATTATAATTATATCATAGAATCCATGTTTTGTCAAGTTGATTATGATAAATTTCCATTTTCGAGATTGACTTTTTCCATTTGTAAATTTGCAGAGAACGACGGAGCTGTTTTTATTTTACAAATTGTACTAAGAGTATGCAATCTATACAGATTGAACAAAAATAATTGTTGAATTTTCAAAAAATATATAAAAATACACTTGACAAATCTGGAAAGATATGCTATAATAAGATCACTGAAAACGTTTTTTATAAATCGTTTTATATTTGATACTTTGATGCGATTTATAAACATCCCGAAAGTAACGGGTTATATTATTTTGAAAGAAAGGTTGTTTTTAATTATGTTAAAGAAAAAAATCACTGCGGCGGTCACTTCCCTGCTCCTGAGCGTTGCTTCCCTGACAAGCACTTTTGCGGCTGTCCCCACCAGTGCCGCAAATCTGGAACTGGACAATTATGCAAAATTGCTCCAGTACTCACTTTATTTTTATGATGCCAACATGTGTGGCGACCATGCCGGAGAAGATTCCGCTTTTTCATGGCGTGACAACTGCCATACAGGCGACCAGATCGCCGGCGGATTCCATGATGCAGGTGACACAATTGAATGCGGTCTGACAATGGGATTCACAGCATCCACGCTCGGCTGGACTTTCTACGAATACAGAGACCAGTTTGAAAAAACCGGGACGGACGAACACTACAAGGCAATCATGAATTATTTCAATGATTTCATCAAAAATTCCACGACACTTGAAAACGGCGAAGTGACTTCACTCGTATATCAGGTGGGAGATGCCGGCGCTGACCACAGTGTCTGGTGTGCACCGGAAACGCTCTACAGCCGTGGCAGTAATGAAACTTACACAACCACCAATGGCGCAAGTGATGTAGCTGCACAGTATGCGGCAACACTGGCACAAAATTATCTGAATTTCGGCAATAAAGAAGATCTGGATTATGCGGTTGCATTGTATCGTTTTGCTGACAAATACCGTACGGTTTCTTATAACAATGCGACTTACGCAAGAGAAGGTGTGCAGGATGATATTTCCTGGGCTGCTGGCTGGTTATATCTGGCAACCGGCGAAGAAAATTATCTTGCAGAAAGCAACAAATATACACAGTATACAGATAACTGGACATACGATTATTTCTATGGCAATGCCTGGCTTGGTGCAGGCATCATCAACGCAGAAATTACAGGCAACTGGTCAACTGTAACAAATTACATCACAGGTGTTGTCAATGCCAACCAGGACAATTATTATGTCATGGATTCCTGGGGCAGTGCAAGACATAACACATTAATGCAGTTATGTGCATTGGTAACTTCCAAATACGAACAATCCGGCGTGGATTATTCCGAATGGGCAAAAAAGCAGATGAATTACATTCTCGGTGAAAATGATGCCAATGTCTGCCTGGTAGTTGGTTATAATGACGTTTCCGCAA
>CAMWJT010000231.1 GCA_947174625.1 uncultured Ruminococcus sp. | reverse complement strand
GCATTAAATTATTTCTTTCTGACAGGAATCCAGAGCCAGCATGTATAATCAACAGATGTGGCATCGCCGTCCGGATAATCTTCAATATCCATTTCATAAGTCGGTTCATAATCCTTTGTCGGAAAGAACTCCGTGACAATCCTGTGCCATAGTTTCTGAATGGCATCCGGCATTGCACCCTTGCATTCAAAAATTGCCCATGTTCTTGCAGGAATGCAATTGATCCGGTAGCCATCCGGAACAGTGCAATTTTCATCGCACACTGCCGCAATGGAATAAGAAAAACTCTCACTGCTATTACTGGAATCATTGTAACAGATTCCCATGAGATTCTTTTTTCCGTCTGCCAAAGCATTCACAAGCGTCTGCACTGTTCCGTCTTTTTTTACCCTGTCCCAGAAATCTGAAATTTCGTATTTGTTTTTGTCGGTTATCACAGCATGATTCTCAACTTTTTCGAGGACTGTAAAAGCCTCTTTTTCTACAATTCTGTAGTTCATACTTTTTCCGCCTTTCACTGATATAGATATTCGCAGTGGGGCAAATGATTTTATCGGCAGATGATTTCTGCGCACGACATTCGGCGCAGCTCCATGAAATTTTGTAAATGCCCTTGTGAAACCCTCTGGTGTGTCATAACCATATTTCAGCGCAATATCAATAATTCTATGATCCGTAGAAACAAGTTCACTGCCGGCAAGTGAAAGCCTGCGGTTACGGATGTATTCGCCTGGTGACATGCCGCACAGAATTGTAAAAATTCTCTGAAAGTAAAATACTGAAATATGCATCTCACGGGCAATTTTTTCATAGTCCGTTGATTCTGTAAGATGTTCTTCCATGTAATCAATGGCATGTTGGAAACCTCTGACCCAATCCATTTTGATCTGCCTCCCTTCTGCTATATCTATTCTATCATGAAAATAAAAATTTTTCTTGATATTTTTTGCGAAGTTCCATCATGTTCTGTCATGATCTGCAACAAGTCCCCCGTCTGTAAAGACGAGGGACTGTCTATTTATATCATGATAGATTACAGAATGACAAATTCGCCGTCCTGATAGTCAATCTCCAGAATTGTCCCCGGCGCAGTATCTTCCCGGATGATATATCTTGCAAGCAAAGTCTCAACCTTCTGCTGTAAATATCTTCTTAATGGTCTTGCACCAAAGCTGACATCATAACTGTTGTTGACAATCGCATGCTTGGCATTGTCCGTGATGATAATATCTAATTGCTTTTCTTTTAATCTGTTTTTCAGATCCTGAATCAACAAATCTACAATGCTGAAAATCTGCTCTTTCTGCAACGGCTTATAAAATACAATTTCGTCCAGACGATTCAGGAATTCCGGTCGGAACTGCTGATGCAGGAGCTTTGTCACCTGCTGACGGGAATCTTCCGAAATTTCTCCGTTCTCCTGTACGCCGTCCAGGATATACGAAGAACCCAGATTAGATGTCAGAATCAGAATTGTATTTTTGAAATCTACCGTCCTGCCCTGAGAATCCGTAATCCTGCCGTCGTCAAGGATCTGCAATAATAAATTAAATACATCCGGATGGGCTTTCTCAACTTCATCCAGCAATACAACACAGTAAGGCTTTCTGCGGACGGCTTCCGTCAATTGTCCGCCCTCTTCATAACCAACATATCCGGGAGGCGCACCGATCAGACGGCTGACACTGAATTTTTCCATGTACTCACTCATGTCAATTCGGATCATGTTGGATTCATCATCAAATAATGCCTGTGCCAGTGCTTTGGCAAGTTCCGTCTTGCCAACTCCCGTAGGTCCTAAAAACAAGAATGATCCGATCGGACGATCCGGCGACTGAATCCCGGCACGAGAACGTAAAATTGCTTCACTGACTTTTGTGACGGCTTCTTCTTGTCCGATCACACGTTCATGCAGAATGTCTTCCATGCGAAGCAATTTTTCACGTTCTCCCTCTATCAGCCGAGATACCGAGATGCCCGTCCAACGGCAGATAATTCTTGCAATTTCTTCTGATGTCACTTCATCCCGGAGCAACGTATTCTGCATGCCGGCGGATTCTGCAATTTTTTCCTGCTCGGCAAGCTGTTTCTGTAATTCCGGCAGTCTGCCGTATTTCAGTTCAGATGCAAGATTTAAATTATACTCCCGTTCCGCACGTTCCATGTCAGATTTGACTTGTTCGATCTCTTCCCGGAGTTTCTGAACTCTGGAGATCCCGGAACGTTCATTTTCTAATCTGGCTTTCATTGCCGTGAATTTCTCCCGGAGTTCCGCCAATTCTTTCTGAATCTCCTGCAAGTGTTCCTGTGAAAGCTTGTCAGTTTCTTTTTTGAGTGCCGTTTCTTCAATCTCAAGCCGGATAATATGCCGTGAAATATCATCAATTTCCTGTGGCATGGAATCCATCTCCGTCCGGATCATCGCACAGGCTTCGTCTACTAAGTCAATTGCCTTATCTGGCAGGAATCTGTCTGAGATATAACGATCTGAGAGCGTCACAGCCGCAAGTAAGGCATTATCATGAATCTTGACACCGTGGAACACTTCATAACGTTCCTTGAGTCCCCGGAGAATAGAAACCGTGTCTTCTACAGTTGGTTCAGCGACAAGAACCGGCTGAAAACGTCGTTCCAGAGCAGGATCTTTTTCAATATACTGCCGATATTCATTCAGCGTCGTTGCGCCGATGCAGTGCAGTTCTCCACGGGCAAGCATGGGCTTGAGCAGATTCCCGGCATCCATTGCGCCGTCTGTCTTGCCTGCGCCGACGATTGTATGCAGTTCATCAATAAATAATATCATCCTGCCGTCGCTTTTCTTGATTTCTGCAAGGACAGCTTTCAGACGTTCTTCAAATTCACCACGGTATTTTGCACCGGCTACGAGCGCACCCAAATCCAGAGAAAAAATCTGCCGTTCTTTCAGACTGTCCGGGACATCCCCCCGGACAATCCGGAGTGCTAATCCTTCTGCAATTGCCGTCTTGCCCACACCGGGTTCACCGATCAGAACCGGATTATTTTTGGATTTCCGGGACAGAATCTGAATCACATTCCGGATTTCGCCATCACGACCGATCACAGGTTCTAATTTATCTTGCTTTGCAAGATCCGTGAGGATTTGTCCGTATTTGGTCAGCACATCATACGTCTCTTCGGGATTTTCACTTGTCACCCTGGTATTCCCCCGAACCTGCATGAGAACTTGCAGAAACGCATTTTTGTAAATCTGATATTGAT
>CAMWJT010000230.1 GCA_947174625.1 uncultured Ruminococcus sp. | reverse complement strand
GACTTTTCGTCCGGTATTCTGGAAATCAGAGACTCCCTTGTGCAGATAATTCAAAAAACTGTTGACATCCTGAGAATCAAGCACAGTATCGCCGTTGAGATCCGCTTTTTTCCGGTCGTCATGTGTCACAGTATTCTGTTTGATTTTTTGTTTCAATAACAGTGTATCATAGATATTCACAATGCCGTCCTGGTTCATATCACCAGGAATGCTATGATCTGATACAGCCGTCTGTACAGAATCGATAAACCATGTCTGACAGTCATGTCCGTTGCGTTCCCATTGCTGAATATTTCCCTGATGCTCAGCAGATGCGTTCACGACTTCCACAGCACTCTGATCTTTGGAACTTTTTGTTACAATCACATAACTGCCGTTATCCTGTGGGATAAACTTGAATAACTGCGCATCACTGTTGGTATTGCCCCAGATGCCAATATTTGTGCCGTTTTTGGGATCGCCGTTTGCCAGATCCAGAAGCTTTGTTCCGTCTCCGCCACAGTGATAAAGATAATAATAACCATCTCCGGAGGGTATTGCTTTCCACAGAACGGATTGTCCGGCAAGATCCGGATCGGCGGATTGATAAACATTTGCACCATCTTGTATACCATCTACAGCAAGATACTGTCCAGAATTGCCGTTACGGAGCATAAAAATCTGATTTTCCGGGATCTGCGCACCGGGTTCTGCTTCTTTTGCAAAAGCCAGTTCTGCCATCAGGGAGGCTAATTTCATTGATCCGGTTTTGCTCTGGTGCAGATCATCATCTGTGGCATAATATTCTCCCATCGCATCAAAGCCGAGAGACAATCCAAAATCCTGCCAGGGTGTAAATAAATCAATGACTTTGACATTCTGTTCTGTGCCAATCTGATCCATCTGACCGCCGAACCAACGACCAGAAAGCAGTTTATCCCGGTTCAGATCGCTTCTTCTTCCCTGCTGTTTGACAAGTATCACGGTCATGCCTTTGGCTTTGGCACGTTTGACCATATCTGTGACGGTCTGATAATATTCGTCAGCATTGGAATAATTGGTATCATTGATGCCAATCGAAATAATATAATAATCTCCGGCTTTGCCGTATGCTTCAATGGCATCAAACTGTCCAGCATCCACAAATCCTTTGGCATACTGTCCGCTTGCCGCCATATTCCGGACTTCATAACCGGCATAGGCAGACGGCAGATAATTTTTCAGAAATTGTCCCCATCCGTGCTGTGCCGTATCCGGTGTATTGTAATAATTGGCAACGGTAGAATCTCCGCAGAGCCAGATCGTAGGATTCATCTCTGCAGTTGTATTAAGCTGTGTGATCTCTATGGAGCTGATACTGAAATAAGTCCCGGCTCTGCCCTCGGTCGCCATGATATTTAATTGTCCGTCCGTCACGGGAATCTGGAATGTCTCAACGGCATTATTCCCGGTCAGATTGATTAACTGCAACATGTTCTCTGCACGGATGCTAGTTCTTGTCGTATCACCAGTTGTTACAGTGATCTGATATAAGCCCTTTGGAAGATCTACATTAAATGTATTGCCGGAATCCGTGGAAGTAAACCGTACGGCATCACTGTTGGCATCCTTGCCGGATGCACTCACATCTGCAACATGGGAAGTATCTGCAAAGCCGTAGCCCTTGGATTTGTCATAAGCATCCGAAGCAGTCACACCGGTGTAACCGGATGCCGTCCCGGCAGCTCCGAAATCAAACTTCCAGTTCACAGCGGCGGATGCTGTTAAATCTGCAATTTTTGTCAGATCCGCAGGAATTGCCGGGAATGTCATTGCAAGTGCAAGCAGAAAGCCGGCTGATCTGCCTAAAAATTTTGAAATTTTCATAAAAATGCCTCCTAAGTATGATTAGCATTATTATAACATAAATTCTAGAATCTGTCAAGAATATTTGAAAAATTTTATATTATATTACAAGTTACAAAAATAATAGTTTATGATTTTCCTGCATGCTGAATCAGATATAATTTCTGCGCCCTGGTGAATTGCTTGATCGCATATTCACGTCGGAGCGCAGAGGATTTATCTTGACAAATTTCAGAATAGACTAACTTCACAGGAAGTCGGGAACGAGTATATTTCGCTCCCTTTCCGGCATTGTGTGTCCGGATTCGCTTTTGCAGATCCGTTGTATAACCAGTATAGAGACTGCCGTCAGCGCATTCTAAAATATAAACATAAAACATAAAATTCAGGCATAATTCATTGCATAATCTGCATAATTCACACACGCTTCATAATCTGCAAAATCTGCCCCGAAATCCGCACCGACTGCCCGTCTTGCGGCAATGCTCCGGGGGATGTCCAGGATTCTTTGATTTTCGCTCCCACGGAATAATAAATTTAAACTTCTCTTGGATTCGATAAATTTACCATCTACTAACCAGTCCGAAACGTCCAGTAATTCCCCATAAAAATTGATGTCCCGGTTTGCAGACAGATACTCGAACGTGTAACCTGTGTAAGTCATGATATTCAGACCCATCCTGTGAATCTCTCTGCCGAGTTCCGCCAGAGCATGCGCCTGACAGAACGGTTCTCCACCGCTGAACGTCACGCCGTCGAGTAACGGATTCCGCCGGATTTTCTCCAGAATTTCACTTGTTGTCATGAACGTCCCACCCTCAAAGGCATGTGTCTGGGGATTCTGACAGCCCTTACAACGATGCGGACACCCCTGGACAAAAATCGTGAACCGGAATCCGGGTCCATCTACGATAGAATCATTTGCCAATCCTGATACCTGTAACATCATAAAAAATCACTCCCGGAAAAACAGACCTGTTCCGATCAGAACAGGTCTGATGATACTATATTATAATTTTAAATATTATGCTTCACTCTGTCTTCTACTTCGGATCGCTTGGCATCATTGAATCTGTCCAGCGTCCCCACCAGATAGCCTGTAATTCTGCGGATTCTCTCAAAGCCGATCAGATGATGATCCCGTTCCGGTCTGCCACATTTCGGGCATACATCATTGATAATCCCGGTATAGCCACACACCGGATCACGGTCAACCGGATGATTGATTGATCCGTAACCGATGCCGGATTCTTTCATGCAACGGATAATTTTTTCAAATGCCGGAAGATTCTTCAGCGGATCGCCGTCCAGTTCGACATAACTGATATGTCCGGCATTTGTCAAGGCATGATAAGGCGCTTCAATCTGGATTTTCTCAAATGCGCTGATCGGATAATATACCGGCACATGAAACGAATTCGTGT
>CAMWJT010000229.1 GCA_947174625.1 uncultured Ruminococcus sp. | reverse complement strand
ACATCATTCCCTTGTATATTTCTTATATATTTGATTTTTTATTATAATATAATTATATCATACGATTGTTTTTTTGTCAAGAGAATTTTCAGTATTAGAATTTGCAAGTTCTGAATAATAATTACTAAGATACTGTGCCAGATGTGACAAAAGCTGATTCGCCTGGGTGGCACGGGCAGAATTGGCATAGATCCCCTGGGATGCTTCGAGGGATGCAAGCCGGGCATGAGAAATTGCCGCATGGAGCTGTTCCATTTTTCCGGATTCTGAAAATGTCTTTGCCAGCTCCAGATGTGCAATACTGCAAAGCGCATGAAGCTCGTCCGAAAAAATTCCTTCGGGTCTGGCAAAATCCAGAAATTCCCGGTATTTCTTTTCTGACAGTAATTTTTTCGCATCCTGGAATTGCTGTAATTCGGAACTCTGTTCAAAGCTCCCGGATTCCGAAATCAGCTTTTCCATCGGAATTTCAAGAACGTTAGACAGATATTCCAGTGTCTTCATGGATGGTGTGGCAGAACCGCTTTCGATCAGACTAAGCATATTTCTTGTAATAAATGTTCCGGCGACGTCGCTCTGTGTCATTTTTTTTGCAAGCCTTGCCGTTTTCAGTCTTCGTCCGAGTTCTGCATTATCCATTGCATGGATCATCCATTCTGGAAAGATTAAGATTTTAGATTTCTCATGTAAATATTGTTTACAGATAGCAAGATTTATTATACCATAATTTCCGGAAAATTGCAAGTGCTTTTTGTAAATTATTTGAAATAATTTTTAATTTAAAAAATATTGCCCCGGAATTTGAAAAAATCTGAAAAAGCTCTTGACAAAACTCTGAAAATATGCTATGATAAATCTAGTAAATGAAATTTACTTAATTTTAAATATTTGAAATTACTAGGAGGCGCTTTTCATGCTGGATTGGTGGGACGGTCTGAGCGAAATGCTCAGAGTTCTGTATTGCATTGCCATTCCGTCTACGCTGATTTTATTATTGCAGTTGCTGTTGACCATGTTCGGCGGTCATCAGGATGCCGGAATGGAATTTTCTGATACATCCGGGATTGATGATCTGGATTTGAATCCGGATTCTGGTTTTGATCTGGACGGCGACGGCATCCCCGATACAGATTTTGTTGTTGATGGCAGTAATCCTGCGGACTTTGCCACGCTGAAACTGCTGACATTGCAGACAATTGTCACATTCCTGGCTGTGTTCGGATGGGTGTCCATTATCTGCATCAGCTCCGGATTACGTTATTTTGTGGGGATTCTGATCGGGATTCAGTGCGGTTTGTGCATGATGCTTCTTGTCGCAAAAATGGTACAGATGTCAACGAAACTTGCCGAAAACGGAACGCTGAATCTGAAAAATGCAATCGGCGAGACGGCGACGGTTTATCTGACCATCCCGGAAAAAAATGCCGGCACGGGCAAGATTACTATGCAGTTACAAGGCAGATTCTGCGAACTGGATGCCGTCAATGCCGGGACGGAAATCATCCCGACAGGCGCACAAGTCCTGGTGACGGATGTGCTGAGTGATTTGCTTGTTGTAGAAAAATGCTGAATTTTTAATTTAATTTATTTTATTTTACTTTACTTTACTTAAGGAGTGATTTTATATGAATTTCAGTGTACTGCTTGTGATCTGCGTGCTTGTCGTGATCTTGTTTGCATCTATGATTGCGATTCTGTCACGTTACCGGAAATGTCCGGCAGATAAGATCCTGGTTATTTATGGTAAAGTCGGCACGGACGAATTCGGTCAGCCCCGAAGTGCCAGGTGCATCCACGGCGGTGCGGCATTCATCGTCCCCGTGATTCAGTCTTATCAGTATCTGGATTTAACACCAATTTCTATGAACGTGGATTTGAGAAATGCCCTGTCTAAACAGAATATCCGGATTAACGTCCCTTCCCGGTTCACAGTCGGGATTTCCACAGAACCGGCAGTCATGCAGAATGCCGCTGAAAGATTACTCGGCTTGAAGATGATCGAAATCCAGGAACTCGCCAAAGATATTATCTTCGGACAACTGCGTCTGATTATTGCAACAATGGACATTGAGGAGATTAATGCCGACCGGGATAAATTTCTGATTGCGATCTCCAAGAACGTAGAAATTGAACTGAAAAAAATCGGTCTGCGGTTAATCAACGTCAATGTGACGGACATCACGGACGAATCCGGTTATCTGGACGCACTGGGCAAAGAAGCCGCTGCGAAAGCTGTCAATGATGCCAAGAGAAGCGTTGCAGAACAGAACCGTGACGGCGAAATTGGTCAGGCAAATGCACAGCAGGAACAGCGTGTACAAGTTGCAAAAGCCAACGCATCTGCGATTGAGGGCGAGAACAAAGCCAGAGTAGCAGTTGCACAGTCTGAAGCGATTCGCAGAGAACGTGAAGCAGAATCACTCCGGCAGGCGACAGCGGCAGAAGCTGTCCAGGCGGCAAAAGCCAAGCAGGAAGCTTACACCGCACAGCAAGAAGCAGAAATGACCCGTGCGGAACTGGAAAAGGCAACCCAGAAAGCGGATGTTATCGTCAAGGCTGAAATTGCCAAGGAACAGGCTGAAATTGCCGCAGAAGCAGAAGCCGAAGTCATCCGACGCAAAGCCCGTGGTGAAGCGGATGCGATTTTTGCCCGGATGGAAGCAGAAGCCAAAGGACAGCAGGAAATTTTAACACGTCAGGCAGAGGGTATGCGTGAGATCGTCAAAGCTGCCGGTGGAGATGCGAATGCCGCAGTAAAATTATTAATTGCTGAAAAATTAGAAGATCTGGTTGCAATCCAGGTAGAAGCGATCAAAAATATTAAGATTGACAAAGTCACCGTCTGGGACAGTGGACAGAATGCCGAGGGACAGACATCCACAGCGAATTTTATTTCCGGGATGATGAAAGCCGTTCCGCCTTTGAATGAATTATTCAAGCAAGCCGGGATGGAACTGCCGGAGCTGTTAGGGAAAGAAATTGCGCCGGATTCTGAACCGGAATTTATAGAATCTGAATCTATAGAATCAGAAATGACAGCATAAAAATTTATGATAAAATCTATGATAAGATTTATGAAAGAACGTCCGGGACATTCCGGACGTTCTTTTTAAAATAATTTCTGCGTATACTAGCTAATAATCTGAGAAGTCGTTCAAAAATTTTAATTTTTTTCCACAAACAAGTGACGAAAATTTGCTTTTTTTTCAAAAACACTTGCAGTTTCTGTAAAAATATGCTAGAATAGATACTAGAT
>CAMWJT010000228.1 GCA_947174625.1 uncultured Ruminococcus sp. | reverse complement strand
GTCGAATCCTGCGCCGAGGTTGGCACTGGTTGCGGGGACTTGCAGCTGAATCATAGAAAATTCACTCACTTTCTGAAAAAATCAAATTAATTTTAAATTTTATCAATTTATAAATTTTATTATAGTATGCAATAATACAGGATTTTGTGAGAAAAGGGACAGCGTGAGCTGTCCCTTTTGATAAAACATGAAAACATACAGAATCAGGCTGCTTTTTCAGATTTTCCGGATTGGATTGCCTCACGCTTCTTATTCCGGATTCTTGCAATCAGGACTTTGTTGTTTTTTCTGTCATAACGATAGAACAGAATCATAATGACAATGCCAATCGCAAGCATGACCATACCTGTTGTAAAATGGGGCGGGAGATAGGACATTGTGATTGTGTGTGTACCAGCAGTCACAGGGATATAAATCATGGCTTTCAGACACTCAGAAGTGTCAATTTTTTTGCCGTCAAGCTTCACTGTCCAGCCTTCTTCATAGGGAATGGAAGTAAACAAGATCTGATTTTCCTGTGCAGTTACAGTGCCTTTGATATAGTCATCCGAGAATTTTTCTATCTGCATCTGCTGTGTCTTGAGAACATTCACATCCTGCTGGAATACATCTTCGTTGAAGTAATAGAAATAGGGTGCTTTCACGATCGTTGCGTTGTTGTCATTATCAACAGTCATACGCAGAGAAATTTTTGTGCCGATGTCATACACACCAAGATCCAGGATACAATAATTCTTTGTTTCAAAGTACGTGCCGAATCCCTTGAAATCATAATCATTGGTTTCTTCGTTGTAAACACCAAGCCAGAGATTTGCTTTTTGTTCGTTCTCCGTTTTGAGATACGCATAGACACGCTTGTTTTCGGTTACTGTGAAACGGTAGTCAACTGTCGGGTCGCCAGAATCCATTTTGGTATAACATACTTGTCCATTGTAATCAGAGACGGTGACTGCACCAAGTACCGGCTCTTCCAGATCAACGGGTGTATAATAAGCTTCTGTTCCGGAAATCTGTCCTTCTGCGTCAAAAGTTGTTTTGCCGAGCATCGTACTCATGAGAACATTCTGACTGTTGAACGGGTTGTCATTGCCCAGGTGGTCAATCCGGAGCAGATCACTGCTGACAAGGTAGCCGATGGACAGGGCATTTGGATTCTTGTAAATGCTGATAGTCTTGTCTTTGGGAGAATTGTCACCATTCTTGTCATCATAATCCTGATAATTATAATCTGCCACATGTTCATAAGACGGATGCAGGAGATTCCGGGCAGGATTTTCACCACGATCAAGAATATACTTGAATCCGAGGAGAGAATCGGCAAGTTCCGTTGTACCGTCATAACGAGAATAATAACTGCGCATGTTATAGCCCATAGTTTCGATAAAATTCAGGGTCTTAGCGTTCATGACGGAACTGGAATGCGTAATGCCCTTGAGTCCGAATGCCAGATTGTCATTGACGCATCTTGCAAAGGTCTTTTCAGAACGATATAATCCGCCGTCGGGATCGTTGGAATTCTGTTTGTCATAGGCTTCCATGGCATCCACAGCCGCACGTCCGGACTGTACAAAAGTCCTGTAGGAAGCTCTGGAGGAGTAAGCGACTTCCTTGTCAACGGCTTTCAGCGTATCTACTGTATTAAAGACCAGTTCGCCGCAGATCACACACATCAGGAAACCGGGGAGAAGGTAATTTGATTTTTTCTGGATCAGTCCGGCAAGGATTAATAAATAAATCGCAGATAATCCGATCGAGAGCCAGACGGATTTCATATCGTCGAGATGTTCATAATCCTGATTCATGATAAACATACCAACTGCCAGAATGCCAAAGAAGACCGCACCCAGATGAGAAATATCAATATTTTCCAGATCTTTGAAGACTGTTGCCGCCATGGACAGCAAAATAAACGAAACAATGAACGAATACCGGAACGGCAGCCAGTTCGGGACTTGTCCGCCATGCCACCACATATCAACAGGCTTGATATACATGCTGAAAAACATGATACTTAATAAAAAGCCATAGCCGATTTTTTTCTTGAACGTAATTTTTTTGCTCAGGAAGAACAGCGGCAATAATACAACAGTGAGAATACCGCAGTAGATCTCCGGACTGCCCTGGACGTTGACAGAGTCATACTGACAGGTCAGGAGCTGACGGAGAATAATCAGGGGATCGAACTGTGTCTTGAAACTGTAATCCGGGTCTGTGAAGTCAAATTTACCAAGAGACAGTGCTTTATAGACTGGCAGGATCATACCGGCGGAACACATCACACCGACAATGGTACTGATGCCGAAAGACAGACAGGTATAGACATAATCTTTGAATTTTCTTTTTTTCAGATCTGTGCCGAAGAATAAATAATAAATAAAATAGACTGCTGTGAAAATCCCCAGCATATAGCCGATATAGAAATTTGCCACAAACATGATTGCCAGCGGAATGATATAATTGATTTTTCTGCCGTCATCAATCAAATATTCTACACCCAGGGCAATTAATGGCAGGAAAACAAGTCCATCCAGCCACATCGGGTCAATTGTCTGGATGACCATATAAGCCATCAGGGAATATACTACACCGAACATGAGTGCAGGCGGTGGCGCAAGTTTTTTGGATTTCTGGAGATACATGCAGAATGTCACACTTGCTGAGCCGATTTTTGCCAGAATCATTAGCAGTAAACTTGTCAGCATCATTTTTTCCGGCAGGAGCATGACAATCAGCGTGAACGGACTTGCCAGGTAATAGCCAATTACACCCATATAACCGCCGGACAGATTGCGTCCCCAACTGTAGAAGATACTGCCGTCACCCCAGAACGCATCACGGAGCGCTTCAAAATAATAGACATACTGCGCATTGAAGTCCAGGGCAAGCACGGATTCTTCGCCGAACGGATAGAGTCCGAAAATGGCATAGCTGATATACATCAGGATGACCGGCAGGAAGAATGCCATCAGATACCAGCGGTTGCGGGAAGCCCAGGCTTTGAGAAAATCACCCGGCGAAAATTTCGCTTTTGCCGGGACGGATGCAGAACTGTCTGCATTGAGACTGAACATAAAATAGTGTCCTCCTTTGATTTAATTGATTTGAATGGATCTGAATTTTTGCTTTGTTTCATTTCAGCAATTCACTTGCTATTATAACATGCTTTCCGGTATTTTGCAAGCCTAAATCTGAATTTTTCAGATTTTTTGCAGGAAAATGCGAAAGATAAGGGCTGTTTGATGCAAAAATCGTGATTTTGCAC
>CAMWJT010000227.1 GCA_947174625.1 uncultured Ruminococcus sp. | reverse complement strand
GATATATTCTATGCTATATATTCATAGCATCCATTTCCGTGATATAATCCAGTGCAGGCACAAAAATATGCGTATGCTTTGTTCCCTCAAATACTTTTTTCCCCGACTGAAATGCACATAATTGTGTCATGGGATATGGCTTCCAATCTCCATTATCCAGTGGCTTCGTTGAAAAAACAATACTGTCATTCTCAGATTTATAATACAAAGTATCTTGCATATTTTGATGTACATACAACAATTCTCCGTCATAGATCATCAGATTCAGCTTGTTGCGTTTGGAGAGAGAAACGACAAAATCATCTACAATATCAAATCTTTGCTTTGCAGTTTTCGGCTGTTTTTGGTTTATTTCATCAAGTAATGCAAGAGAAATCCGTTCAGAATCTGTATCTCCGATTTGGGTATGCAAGTATTTCATTAATTGCTTTCCGGAATAAATTGTACCATTGTGGATCAGCATCCAACTCCGACCGCTGTAATCCGTCTGACTGTAGGGATGACAATTGTCAATTTTAATGGAACCAACTGTAGCTAAGCGGATGTGTGCAAGCGTGTTCTTTTGCGGTGGAGTTTCTGCAATTATTTTAGAAATTTTCTTGCTTTCTGAGGAAGAAACCGCCTCTTTCATAATTTCCGTTCTGCCATGATTTTCACGCATCATTCCCCAACCATGAGGGTGATTTATTCCGTGACTGAAAAATTCTTTCAGATACTCATGTATATCCATTTCATACCTAGCAGAAAATCCAAGAAGTTCACACATACAGTTCTGTCCTCTCTTTGATTTTTTCACAGATTCTCTGCCTGTTTAATTTATTCCGCTGATATGTAATGATATCCAGAGTTTCCGGAGTATCCACGAAAAACTTCTCCATTTTATCAAGGATATCACTTGCGGCTTTTTTAATAGGAATTTCATCTATCATCACATCTGAAATATCATACAATGCTGATTTCTGATGATTTGTAATCGCATTTTTCTGAAGTTCCGGCGTAAAATCAAAATCTTCTTTATTCAGCAGATAAATCAGAAACAGGTGGGCAAATTCTAAATCTTTCTGAGCTATCCCCAATTTTTCCAACGGATTCAGATCAAACATACGTAATTCAATATGATCCACACCGTTGTTTTGCAATGCCTCCAGAGAATTTTCACCTCTTGGCTTTAAACGTACCGGCAGATACAATTCACCGGCAGAGAATAAAATCCCTTTTTCTATGTAATTCCTGATACTACGGACATATGCCGATAAATCAGTATAATCCAACTGCGGAATGAATTGATTCCAGTAACCTCTGTGACTATTCCGCAGGGAAGAAAATCGGCTTAATGTCATACCATTTGCACCGTCCTCATCAAACGACAAATCATAGATCGGACTTGCTGCTGTCAGCAATACAAGAAACCAACTATAACGGCTCACCTGTTTTAACAGGTGAAAATAGAGTGTATTTTTATCTTCGTCAAAACTTTCCAGATATTTGTCCGAAAACGAAAAATTAAAATGTATGCCGGAATACAACATCATTCGCTTGCCATAACGACGTGCAAGATTAATTCTATAATCATGCTTTGCGGAGAGAATACCGCCGTACTGTGCGATTGGAATGTCAGCTTCGCTTTTGATATGGGGCGGATTGCTGTAAAGCCACAATGTTTCATTATTTTTATCCAGAATTGTTCTTGCCTTGCTGTCCAGAATTTCAAGAACTGTCATAACTTCTGTAACACTGTTGCAGACAGGTGTAATAATTTCAAGCTGATTTTCGCAGAAATCTCTTGACAGATTTTCGTCGTCAAATGGGTGGAGCGTCTGTGCAAGACGACTGTTTTTATCAATGCGGAGCGTTTCACGCTCCAATCCGAATTTTCCTTCAAATATATAGCTTTTCATTTATATACCTCAATTATTTCAATAAAGCACAGTTCTGATTCTGTCTAGAGCCTCTTTCAGAACACTTCTCGGACAAGCTACATTGATCCGCTGAAATCCCTCTCCGCATTTGCCAAAAATCTTTCCGCTGTCAAGCCACAGCTTCGCCTTATGAATGATGAAATGCTCTAATTCATCAACGCTGAGTCCCGTTTTCCGAAAATCTAGCCATACAAGATACGTCCCTTCGGTATCAATCATAGTAACATTCGGAAGATTCTTCTCAACATATTGCTTCACAAAGCTGATATTATCCGAAACATAGGCAAACATTGCCTGATACCATTCCTCGCCTTTGCTATAAGCTGCTTCACAAGCAACAAGTCCCATGACTCCAAGCTGGCTTGTACCTGCGGCATCCAGTTCCTTTTTGAATTTTCTTTTCAACTCCTGATTCGGAATGAAAATATTGGACATCATCATGCTTGCAAGATTGAATGTTTTACTCGGCGATGTACAAATAATACTGATATTTTCAAATTCTTTTTTCAGATTTGCAAAAACCTGATGTTTTCCATAAAATACAAAATCCTGATGAATCTCGTCGCTTACAACAATCACACCATGTCTGACACAGATCTCACCGAGCTGTATCAATTCTGATTCCGTCCACACTCTTCCCACAGGATTATGCGGATTGCAGAGAAAAAACAGCTTGATTTTTTCCTGAATGATTTTCTGTTCAAAATCCGAAAAATTAATATGATAACGATAATCGTCACCAAGATATAAATCATTGCTGACAACCTTTCTGCCGTTATCCTCGATCACTTCCGAAAACGGATAATACACCGGAAGCTGTAATAAAACGCTGTCGCCAGGCTGTGTATAGGCTTTTACAGCCATTGCAAGAGCAAACACAACTCCCGGCGTTTTCACAAGCCATTTTTCCTGAATATCCCAGTTGTGATGCTTTTTCATCCAGTCACGGACAATGTTGAAATACTGTGTCTGTACTTCACTGTAACCGAATATTCCATGATTTACACGTTCTATCAAAGCATCCTGAATATAGGACGACGTTTCAAAATCCATGTCTGCCACCCATAATGGCAGTACATCCTCCGGCATACCTCGTCTTTTTGCAAAATCATATTTCAGACATCTTGTACTTCTGCGGTCTATCATTTTATCAAAATCAAGATTTCTTTCTGCCACTTAATTCACGCTCCGTTTCCTGAAATACTTTTTCAAGCTCATAAATCAGATCATCTGCATTTTCAATACCCACTGAAAGACGCAGCGTACTCTCTGTAATTCCGTTTTTCTCACGGATTTCCTGTGGAACATCGGCATGAGTCTGCGTTGTGGGATACGTTATCAGCGTTTCAACCC
>CAMWJT010000226.1 GCA_947174625.1 uncultured Ruminococcus sp. | reverse complement strand
GTCTGAGACCCAATCATGGTATCTTTAGAACCGGATAATTTGCCGTCGGTGCTTCTGGCATGTTTCAGGATCAATTTATCATACATGAGCGTTTTCATGGGTGAACTGGAATTCCAGGGTGTTGTACTGGTGTAAGCATTGATTTTCAAATCATGATAAACCTGTCGGACTTCCGAATAACTCAGAAATCGCCGGGGTTTTTTATTCAAATCCAGAAAATAGTAAATATTCCCCTGATATTCTGATGTGTGAATTTTTCTTTGTCCGACAGGGAGAATCTCCAGATCTTCGGACTGGATTTCATAGACTTTGCGGAATTGTCCCAGATCTGTTTCAGAAAGATTCTCTTTTTGCAAATTCTCAAGATATGCCGCACAAGTACAGATTTTTTCAAGAAGCAGTTCCGGACGGAAAATCGCCCGGCGGTCACGGCACTGGACTAATTGATTCCCAATGTCCCGGAGCATTCTCTCGGCATCTGCCATCTTCAAGGCATGACTCTGTACGGCAGCGGCTTCCAGATGTTCCGGCAGATGATCCGGCATCCGGACAATCCCCCAACGGAGCATATCACACAGCAACGCATGACTGCGTGATGCGCTCTCCCGGACAATCCGGGCATCTTCCGGAGACAGATTCTGAATCTGTTCTTGCAGATCTTCCGTCTGAATTAAATTTTCTTTGAATTGCCATGCCAGAATCACAGAAGCCTTGTGTGCGCAGAGTTCTTTTTTATGACAAGTACAACTGGAATACTCCAACGGATAGAGAATTTTGACAGTTGTCCGGTTCTGATCCGGGATAGTCCCGGTTAAGATACTGGATTCTTCCAGTAAAATTTTCTGTTCCCGGATCAGCGGAAGCAATGCGCCGGACTGGTTGCCAATTGCTTTTTTCAATTCCGGGATTGTCATACCAGATAAAGCCTGCCGTAACAGATCGGGGATGCCAGGATTTTCTGAGATTTCCGGAATCGTTTCAGTAATTTCTGAATTATTTTCAGTATTATTTTCACAATTCTCCCGAAGCCATAGAATTGCCGTGATTAAGTGACGGCAGACTGTCCGAGACGGACACGAACATAAACTCTCCCACAGGGGATCTTTGACAGTACAGATTTCGCCGTTCACGGAGATTTCTAAATAATTCAGATGATCTGAATTATCTGAATTTTTAATAAAAATTTCGTCTCCGCAGGATTCCAGATCTTTACAGGCTCGCTTATAAATGCCCTTGTTGGACATGCCGATCAAATACGATTCATCAGCATCAGCAACTGCCTGTTGCAATGCAGGACTGATTTGCATGATAAAATTCCCCCTTACTGTGAAAACATTCTGCCGATATAATCGCCAAGCTGTTCCGGTGTCAGTGCGCCCACAAATGCGCCCATGTTGGCTAATTTCTGACCAAGATGCCGGTCATATGCCGGATTGGCAGTCTCATCCAGTGCAGTTAAAAAATTCAGCTTTGCACCGGATTCTAAAATATTCCGGCAGGAATTCAACAAATACTGTTCCGGTGCGCCTTCATAAAGATCCGTCACACACAGGACGCATGTCCTTGCCGGTGTTTCAATCAATTGTTCACAATACGCAATCGCCTTGCCGATGTCCGTACCACCGCCGAGTTGCACACTCATCAGGATCTCCGCCGGTTCTTCCGCATAGCCGGACAGATCGACAATACTGGTATCAAAGATAATTAATTTTACGTCTGCGAACGGCAGTTTTGCGAGAATCTGCGCCATCACAGCACTATAAATCACAGATCCCATCATAGAACCGCTTTCATCAATCGCAATAATCACACGCCAGTTGCTGTATTTTTTGACACGACTGCTGAAATAAATATCCTGTAAGATTAATTGCTGAGATTCGGGATCGTAATTTTTGAGATTTTTCCGGATGGTCTTTTTCATATCGAGATTTCTTGCAGAACGTACCGGACTGGACGTATTCCGGTCGATTCTTCCCAGTATGGAACGTCGGATCTGATTTTCCAATTTTTTCCGGAGTTCCTCAGCAACCTGCTGTGCAATTTTTTTCGCCGTCTCCAGTACTTCCCCGGACATCAAATGCTTTAACTGTAAAACAGTTTTTAACAGATCCATATCCGGCTGAATCTGTTCCAGGACTTTTTTATCCGTTAATAATTCTGTCATGTGGAATTCTTCCAGAGCCTGTTTTTCCAGGACTTCCGCCGTCTGCCGGGGGAACAGTTCACGGACTTTGGTAATCCATTTAGCAGCCGTGAGCTGAGACGCATCCAGACTGCCTTTTCTGGAATCTCCGGAATTCCCAGAATTTCCGGGATCATTGCGGATGTCCTCGCTGTCGCCTTTCTGATAGAGATAGTCTAACAATTCTTCCATATCCTGAAATGTCCGCAATTCCCGGTCAGTCCCGGAAAATTGCAGATCCTGGTCGGATTGTCTGCCCAATACCAGACGCCACCGGTTAATTGCCTGTTCTTTCGGATTCAGCATCAAGCATCCCCCTTTCTGATTCGCATACGCAGTAATCTGCAAATCTCTGTGTCCAGTTCTGCGCCAAATCCGGCAAGTTCTTCATCGATACCACGGACTTCGAGCAGATCTTCTCCAGAACGGATCGCATGCAGATCTGCAACCGTCCCGGCGATCCGCTGTGTTTCAGAGGGGGTAAAATACCGGAATGCTAACCGGAGACTCGGCAGGATTTCCATAAAATCCGGGTAATCCATCCCAATCAGCAAGGCATCCGCCATGCGTAAGAATTTCTGATCCGTCAGTGCAATATCTCTTGCTGTCTCAAATAAGCCCCGGAGATACAATGCCCCTTGCTTTTTCAGTCCGGAAGAACCGTTTAAATAGCCTTGCATCGCAGATTCTGCCTGTTCTAAATAATTCCCGTCCATCGCATAGAGCAAGCCCATGACTGCACCATAGACAGTTGCTTCTTTCTGTTCCCGCTGCGTGAGTGTCATCAATGCGGATTGCAATTCTTCCTGCCGGGAACTGAGAATTCTCCCGGCAACACTGTATAATAATTTGCAGATTTTTATGCAGTCTTCTGCCTGTTCCGGCTGGACTGCACTCATAGACGGCAGGAGTGCAATTAATTTGGAATAGCATTGTTCTAAATATCGGAAATTCCCCGGATCTGCAAAATGATACAGCTCCCGGAGCTGACAGAGCATGTCAAAATAATACAAGCCTTTTCCGAGTGAGAAAAAATCGCCGTCATTTGTTAAAATCTCTTCTATGATCTGATAATCCTGATCGGACAGCGC
>CAMWJT010000225.1 GCA_947174625.1 uncultured Ruminococcus sp. | reverse complement strand
GAAAGCCGTTTCTTCCTGTCCGTAGAAGACGATCTGATGCGGATCTTTGCAGGCGACCGGATGGAGAATGTCATGAAATCCCTGAATGTCGAAGAAACACAGCCGATCGAAAGCAAATGGCTCACGAAGATTATTGCATCTTCTCAGAAAAAAGTTGAAGGCAGAAATTTCAGTATCCGGAAAAATACGCTTAATTATGATGATGTCATGAATGCACAGCGTGAGATTATCTACAAACAGCGTGCGCAGGTTCTGGATGGTGAAGATCTCCATGAATCTGTTCTCAAGATGATGGAAGAACTTGTAAAAAGCGTGACAGATCAGTATCTTGCCGAAGAGGACGTTCAGGAAGGTTGGAATCTGACCGGATTGCGTGATTATTTCTTTGGTTGGCTGCTCGGTGACGGAGAACTTGTCTATTCCGAAGAAGAACTGATTCAGCAGACCAAGACAAGTATCATGCAGTATCTGATTGACAGAATCAAGGCAAAATATACAGAGAAAGAACAACTCTATGGTGAAAAAATCGTCCGTGAGTTAGAACGTGTTGTCATGCTCCGTGTCGTTGATACAAAATGGATGGCGCATATTGATGACATGCAGGAACTCAAACGGGGCATTTCCCTGAGAAGTTACGGACAGAAAAATCCGGTTGTAGAATATCGTTATGAAGGCTTTGAAATGTTCGATGCTATGATTGAAAGCATCCGGGAAGAAGCCATCCGGATGTTGATGACAATCCAGGTACAGCAGAATGAAGCACCCCAGAGAGCACAAGTGCTCCGTCCGGATGCACCGAATGCCGGTTCTCCGGAATTAAAGAAAAATAATAATTAAAATAAATGCTAACAGCTCCCTGTGCTGATCCGGGGAGCTGCTCTGCTAAGGGGTGAATTTTTAAAATTATGAATTATATGAATTTTGCGCCGTTTTATGATGATCTCACGCAGAATGTCCATTATTCGGAACGTGCCGGGCGATTGGATTATTTAATCAAGAAGCATATCCGGACAGATACAGACGGCAAGTTACTGTTAGATCTTGCATGCGGAAGCGGTTCGCTCAGTGAGGCACTTGCTAAACTCGGTTATGATGTGATCGGTGTGGACAATTCCCCTGAGATGCTCAATCAAGCAATGATGAAAAAAATGCAGAGTAATCTGCCGATTCAGTATCTTTGCCAGGACATGCGTGAACTGGATATGTTCGGGACAATAGATGTCACAGTGTGTATGCTGGACAGTCTGAATCATCTGAATACCCTGGAAGATATTCAAAAAGTATTTGACCGGGTTTCGCTGTTCGCACAGCCAGGGGGATTGTTTATTTTTGATATGAACACGCTGTATAAGCATCATGAGATTTTAAAAGATCAGATTTTTCTTTATGATACAGACGAAGTGTTCTGCGTCTGGGAGAATCGTTTAAAAAATGATACTGTAGAAATGCAACTGACTTTTTTTGAAAATTCTGAACAGGATGCCTGTTATTACCGGACGGACGAATTTATCACAGAAACGGCATATCCCACGCAGGAAATCATCCAGGCATTAAAAAATGCAGGACTGGAATTGTTAGAAGTATGGGATGCTGACCAGAATCTCGATACACCGGAAGTCTTATCGCCGATTTCAGAACAGACCCAACGCATATTATTTGTTGCGAGAAAGCCGTTATGAAAATAGATAAAATAAATAAAAAAAATAAATCCGGCAAAATAAAAATGATGATTATTTTTATTCTGCTTGCCTGTATTCTCCCCGGATTCGATCAACGATTAAAAATCCAGTATTACACAATCGAATCTGAACAGATTACAGAACCTGTCCGGATTGTGCTTGTGACAGATCTGCATGCCTGTCAATACGGTGAAAATCAGCAGGAATTAATCCAGGCTGTACAGGAGCAGAATCCGGATCTGATTGCCCTGTCCGGGGATATTTTTGATGAAAATATGCCGGATGCCAATACAGAATATTTCCTGCAAGACATTGCACAGGATTATCCTTGCTATTACGTGACGGGCAATCATGAGTATTATGTCAGTTCAGAACTTCAGGCAAAGCGAGTGCAATTTCTGGAATCGCTTGGAATCAAGATACTTTCCGGAACAGAAGAAGCATGTAAAGTCCACGGACAGAATCTGACAATTTACGGAATTGAAGATCCCTCCGGTGGTCTGGTTTCAGAAAAACAGCTCCAGAATGTGAAAGAGTTATCAAAAAATAATCCAGATAATCCGGATTTTAAAATTTTATTATCGCATAGACCGGAATTATTTGAGACTTACTGTACCGGAGATTTTAATCTTGTGCTGTGCGGTCATGCACATGGCGGACAGTGGCGGATCCCATTTCTTGTGAATGGTCTGTATGCACCGCATCAAGGATTTTTTCCGGAACATGCCGGCGGATTATACCAGGATTCTTTCACTGCAACGACTATGATTGTCAGTCGTGGACTTGCCAGAGAATCGACCAGGATTCCCCGGTTTTACAATCGTCCGGAACTGGTCGTAATAGATTTGAATTAAATAAATTAAAAAAAATGAAAACAGGAGCGTGATATATCATGTCAAATACAATTTACAGAGCAATTTCTCAGGACGGTAGTGTTGTCGCATCAGCGATTGATGCAACGGATCTGGTCAATCAGATTGAAAAATTTCACCATCCGTCTGCCGTCGTCACGGCTGCCCTGGGCAGACTTGCGATTACCGCATCCCTGATGGGGTACGGACAGAAAAACGAAGATGACAGACTGACAATCCGGATTGACGGCAATGGTGCAATCGGCAGTATGATTGCTGTTGCAGATAGTCATGGCAATGTCAAATGCTGTGCAGATCAGTATATTGTTGAACTCCCTTTGAATGCACAGAATAAACTGGATGTCGGCGGTGCTGTCGGATCTGGTACATTATCCGTCATCAAAGATTTGGGACTGAAAGAACCTTATGTGGGGACAATACCGTTAGTATCCGGAGAGATTGCAGAGGATCTTGCCAATTATTATGCGACAAGCGAACAGATCCCGACTGTTCTTAGTCTGGGCGTTCTGGTTGCGCCGGATCTGACTGTACAGCATGCCGGCGGATTTTTGATTCAGTTACTTCCCTTTGCAGACGAAGCCTGTATTCCCGTTCTGGAGCAGAATCTTGCCAACATGCCAAGTTTCACGCAGATGCTCAGCGAGGGCATGACGGCAGATGCAATTGCATTGCGTAGTCTGGACGGACTGACACCAAATTTATTAGACAGTGCCGATGCAGATTATATCT
>CAMWJT010000224.1 GCA_947174625.1 uncultured Ruminococcus sp. | reverse complement strand
GTTCTGCAAGCCTTTTTTTCGCCTCTTCACGAGGTTAGATAATTTTCCCGGTACAATTCTCAAAATAAGCCGAATCTTTTAATGTCTCTGCCCCACAGAGAAGCGTTACTCTGTTCATGGTGTAAGAATTAATCGAGAATTTCACGTCATTCAGATATTTGATTAATTTTGGATTGCCGATTGCAAAGCCGATTCGCATACCTGCCATAGAACGTGATTTTGAATACGTCTGGATGATTAATAAATTCTCATATTTTTCCAGTAACGGCAGACAACTGATACCGCCAAAATCAATATAAGCCTCATCAATCATCACAACGCTGTCGGAATTTGCCTGTAAAATTTCTTCGATCAGCTCCAGGGATTCCAATACACCCGTCGGCGCATTCGGATTCGGGAAAATAATACCTCCGTTCGGAATTTTATAATCTTCCGGATTGATCCGGAAATCATCCGTTAATTTAATTCTCTGATAGGGAATGTGATACACATCCGCCCAGACATCATAGAATGAATACGTCACATCCGGGAATAAAATCGGCTTCGCAGAATTAAAAAACGTCAAAAATGCCATAGAAATCACATCATCCGAACCGACCCCGACAAATACCTGTTCCGGCTTGACCTGATAATTTTCTGCAATTGCCTGGATTAACATGCTGGCTTCCGGATCAGGGTATAATCTCATATCAGAGATTTGAAAATCATCCAGGATTTTTTGTACACCCGGTGCAGGCGGATAGGGATTCTCATTCGTATTTAACTTGATAATCCCTGCTTCTTTCGGCTGTTCGCCGGGTGTATAAGGCACAACCCGGCGGACGGAATTTTCCCAGCTCATGCGTTTTCACCTGTTTCAGATGCAAAACGGACTTTGATCGCATTCGCATGTGCCGTCAGTCCCTCACGTTCTGCAATCAGGACAATATCATCTTTGGCTTCCCGGAGCGCTTCTTCTGTGTAATAAATATAACTGGAGCGCTTGATAAAACTGTTCACACCGAGGGGAGAGAAAAATCTTGCCGTCCCGCTCGTGGGAAGAACATGATTCGGACCTGCATAGTAATCCCCCAACGGTTCGGACGCATAAGCTCCCAGGAAGACAGATCCGGCATTATCCAGTGCGCCGATCAGTTCTAACGGATTCTTCATGACAACTTCGAGATGTTCCGGCGCAATGGCATTGGCAAGTTCTACTGCCTGTTCCCTGGATTTTGCAATTAAAAATGCGCCGTAATCCATCATGGATGCTTCAATAATTTCCCGACGTTCCAGATATGCCATCTGCCGTAAGATCTCTGCTTCGACCCGATCCGGTAAAGTTGCATCCGTTGTTACTAAGATTGCCGATGCTAATTTATCATGTTCCGCCTGTGACATCAAATCTGCCGCCACAAATTTCGGATCTGCCGTCTCATCTGCAAGAACCAGAATTTCGCTCGGTCCTGCGATCATGTCAATATCGACAATGCCATATAATAATTTTTTCGCTGTCGCAACGAAAATATTACCAGGACCAACGATCTTGTCAACTTTCGGGATTTCTTCCGTTCCATAAGCAAGTGCCGCAATTTTTTTTTTAATGATTGTTAGTAATACTAGATCTACACCACAGATTGCCGCTGCAACCAGAATATCTTTATTCGGTGTACCATCTTTGCATGGCGGTGTGACCATGATAATTTCTTCTACACCGGCAATTTTTGCCGGGATGGCATTCATCAGGACACTGGACGGATAAGCCGCCGTACCGCCGGGGACATACAAGCCGACACGCTCCAGCCCTCTGACTCTTTGCCCTAAGATGACACCATTGGGCTTAGCATCCGTGAATCCCTGGGACTTCTGCCGGTTGTGAAATTCTGCAATATTCTCCTGTGCATTCAGCAAAGCTTGTACAAATTCCTGATCTGCTTCGGTAAGCGCATCATTGATGACTTCCCTGGGGACTTCGTAATACTGCGGCAGATTGCCGTCAAATTTTTTCGTATAATTCTTGACGGCTTCATCTCCGCCAGTTCTGACAGTTTCGATAATCTCAGACACGATCTCAGAGACTTTTTTATCTGTCTCACCGCTCCGTCGTTCCAGTTCTTTTAAAAATGCAAATTCCTGCGTGCCATCACACTGAATTCTCTTAATTTTCTGATTCATTGATTTTTGCCTCCACTTTCTGTACAAAATTCTCAATTTCCTGCTGACGCATTTTCAGACTGACAGTATTGACAATCAATCTTGCCGAAATCTGACTGACATCTTCCACAACAGCAAGCCCGTTCTCTTTGAGTGTCGTCCCGGTCTCGACAATATCTACAATGCCGTCTGCCAGTCCGAGCAAGGGTGCAAGTTCTACAGAACCTTCAATCTTGATAATATCCACATCCATATTTTTATTTTCAAAAAATGCTTTTGTCACATTAGGATATTTCGTTGCAATGGTCTTGATGCCGAATCCGTCATAGAACGGATAATCTTTTCTGGTTGCCAGTGCAAATTTGCATTTGCCGAATCCAAGATTGACCAGTTCAAATAATTTGCCGTTCATTTCCATGAGCGTATCTTTTCCCACAACCCCCATATCGCAGACACCATGTTCCACATAAGTAATGACATCTGCCGCTTTGGCAAGCACAACTTCCAGATTGCCGTCCGGGATTGGCAGAATTAATCTTCTGCCCTTTTCATGAACAGCCGTGCAGTCATAGCCAAGACTTTCCAGTAATCTGACAGTATCTTTTTCCAGTCTGCCTTTTGTCAGGGCAATTCGCAACGGTTTATTATTTTTCAACATCAATTGTCATCTCCTGTTCAGAAATTATAATTAATTTTTTAATCATTCTGCATTTTGCGTATTCTATTGCTGCATCCGGATCTGTCATAAACGCATATTCGACGCATACACCTGTTTTCCGGAGCGCATCTGCCTTGCGGACTGCTGCCGCCTCACAGCCGTTCTCTGCAAGAATCAGCACATCCGGTGCAGTCGCTTTCGGCGTGTATTTTTTACCGATCACATCCGCAACGGCATCCACATTGACAGCCATCCCCACTGCCGGCGTATCATAGCCGAATTCTGACAATAATTTATCATACCGTCCGCCAGAAATGACTTCTTCGCCGTAGCCTTCTAAATAACCTTTGATGACAAGTCCTGTGTAATAATCGGTCTTGTTGACAAGTCCCAGATCAATAATCACATTGCCATCCTGATTGATTTCGCAGACAGTGTGATATAATTACCGCATATTTTCCAGAATCTCAGCAATTCTGTCATCCTGGAAAATTTCTTCCGC
>CAMWJT010000223.1 GCA_947174625.1 uncultured Ruminococcus sp. | reverse complement strand
CAATGCTGTCCGGGATTGTTACATCTGTCAGGCAGTAACAATTCGAGAGTATTCTTTGACTCAAGGCTTTCAGATTACCCGGAAGGACAATGCTCCGGAGTTTTCCCATGCAGGAAAATGCGCCGTCACCGATTCTTGTAACACTGTCAGGGATGGTAATTTCTTCCATGTCAGTGCAGTAGCTGAAAGCGTCAGCTCCGATGGATGTAACACTATCGGGGATGGTAATGCTTTTCAGTTTGTAACAGTGTGCAAAGGAACGGCTGCCGATTCTGGTAACTGGGAGATCTTCGATCACATCCGGGATTACAACTGTCTCTGCGGATTTGTCACAAAGGTAGATTTCTACGGAGTCATAAACACCGTCTTTGTCGTTGTCAACTTTGAGATACTGAAAATTCTCATAAGTAGCAGGTTCGCTTGCCGTTCTGTAGGATTCATAGAAAGAATCTGACGTATCATCGTCAATGAGAACGCCAACGAGAGCCAATTCACTTTCAGTGAGTGCCGAAGCCGGCACGGAACAAGCGAGCATGGAACTCCCGGCGAGCAGGATGCTCATGATACATGAAATGATCTGTTTTGTTTTCTGTTTCATAAAATCACATCGCTTTCTGTTAAAAAATTTAATTTTTGATTGCTACAGAAATTTTTGATTTTCTATATGATTATTATACCACATAAAAATAAAAATGTCTTTTTTTTTTTTGTTTTTTTTTTTTTTTTTTGAATTGATAATTTTTTTTAATTAATTCATTTTAAATTTATAATTTGCCGATTTTATCAAGTGGTTTTTTCTGGATTTCCGGGAAAACTATGTAAAAAGTGAAAAAATTTGCCCTTGACTTCCAGGCATAGTTATGGTATAATAAAGTACAATGGAAAAGATCACCTGTCCTACAAAAATTAATAAAATCAAAACGAAGAAAGAAGGAAGAAATAAAAAAATTTATGCTCCAATCAGAATTAGAATTAGAAAACAAGCCGACAAAATGGTTTACGGCAATCTTCCGTATGGTGATTGCTGTCTTTATGCTGTTCGCCCTGGGTACGCTTATCATGCAGGCATTTACTGGGACAACCGGCATGGAAATTATTCTTGAAGATCAGAAAACTGTTGCTTCCGTGGTGCAGTATATCCGCAAACAATGGGAATCTGTGATTTATTATCAGGACAATGTCTTTGCAAATCTGTTGTTTCTGGTTGTTGGCTTTTTTGCACTCTGGCTTCTGACACCAAAACGACTGCCGCTTTGGGCAGAATCCCTGTTACTTGCCGCCTGGACAATCGGATGCAGCATTTTATGGGTCAGGACGTCACAGGTTGCCCCGACCGCAGATAGTGAAACGGTATCCAATGCCGCTATTAATTTTGCGAAGGACAATTATGAAATGCTTACCGGAGACAACCGCTATTTTCGAAATTATTCTTTTCAGCTCGGTTTTGTGTTTTTTGAAGAAATCCTGATCCGGATTGTCAGTCATTTTAAAGAAGAAATCAATGATCTGATTTTTATCCAGGAAATTTCTGCCGTTCTGCTTGCATCTGCCTACGTCGCAATTCTGCATATACTGGATCTGATCTGTGAAGACAAGCGCATCCGTCATACTGCATTTCTCCTGCTTGCACTCTGTGTACAGCCCATGCTTTCCTGTGTATTCCTCTATGGGATTATTCCGGGTTTTGCATTTGCCGCATGGGCGGTCTGTCTGGAAATCCGGTTTTTAAAATCCGATTCCTGGAAAAGCAAACTGCTCTGGGGGATTCTTTCAGCAATCTGCATTACGATTTCTGTTGTATTGAAATCCAATAATTTAATTGTCCTGGTAGCGATGGGACTTCTTGCCGGTGTGACGGCATTCCAGAATAAAAAAACACTCTGCAATCTGATTCTTGTGATTGCCTGTGTCATCCCCTGCATGCAAGTCCCGGATGCCGTGATTCGCATGTATGAAAAACGTGCCAATACGGATTTAGGCGATTCGATTCCTATGATTTCATGGTTTAGCTTGGGATTGGACGAGGGATTCAGTGGACCCGGCTGGTACAATTACAGTGCAACGCTTACCAATTTTGAAATCTGTGGATTTGATGCAGATGCGGCTTCCAAGCGTTCCAAAGAAGCAATTATTGACAGATTACATTACTTCCAGGAAAACAAACAATACAGGAATGATTTTTTCTATAAAAAATATATTTCCATGTGGAACGAAACAACCTATCAATGTATCTGGAATAATATTGTCCGTGCGCAGTATAATCCCAAAACAGGCGTAGCAAAATTAATCTGTGAAGAGAAACAGACAGAAGCCAAGCAATATATGGATTATTTTTCACAGTTAATTTTTGTGCTATGTTTCTGTGGGATCATTTACTGCGTGAAAGAAAAGAACACATATTTGATGATAATGCCTTTGATTGTCATGGGCGGTATGCTCTACCATTTTCTTGCAGAGGCAAAATCGCAATACGCACTCCCCTATTTCATTTGGATGACAGTATTTGCGTCCTGCGGATTTGTATTTTTACAGGATCGTATCAAACCATATCTTTGCATACAAAGCAAACAAACCAAATCAGATTTTTTAAAACCTGAAAACGAAACGGAAACAGGAGAAAATTATGAAGCAACTGAAGCAACTGAACCGATTGAATCAATTGAATCAATATAAGCTGACAGAGTATTTTACTGCAATATTTCGTATCGTGATTGCAGTTTTTATGCTGTTCTTTCTGGGTGTTTTGTTCCTACAGGCTCTGACTGGTACAACAGGCATGGAAATAATTGGCGCAGAGCAGACGGTCAGCTCCGTTGTACAGTATATCCGGGAACAGATTGAATCTGTCATTTATTATCAGGACAATATGCTTGCAAATCTGATTTTTCTTGTTATAAGCTTTTTTGCAGTCTGGCTTCTGATGCCACGACATCTGCCACTTTGGGCAGAATCGTTGCTCCTTGCCCTGTGGACAATTGCACTGGGCTTGCTTTGGGTCAGGTCTTCTCAGGTTGCACCGAGTGAAGACAGCGGGACAGTATCACAGACGGCATGGGATTTTGCAAGAGACAATTACGGGATGATTACAGAGGGAAACAGATATTTCCAGTTTTATCCGTTTCAGCTCGGCTTTGTGTTTTTTGAAGAGATCCTGATCCGAATTGCTTATTTGTTCAAAGAAGATCTGCAAAATCTTGTTTTTATCCAGGAAATTTCTGTATTTTTGCTTGCTTCTTCTTATGTCGCAATTTTAACGATGCTGGATCAGATTTTTGAAGACAAACGAATCCGGCATACGGCATTTGTCCTGCTTGGA
>CAMWJT010000222.1 GCA_947174625.1 uncultured Ruminococcus sp. | reverse complement strand
TTCTTGCCCTTGCCGGCTTTACCTTCTTTGCGGATAATATGCTAACCCAGATAGTGAATACCCTTGCCCTTGTAAGGCTCCGGCAGTCTCTTTTCACGGATTTCTGCCGCAAACTGTCCGACTTTCTGCTTGTCAATGCCCTTGACAATAATCTGGTTCGGCTGCGGTACTTCAATTGCAATCTCATCCGTTTCCGGAACAATCACCTGATGGGAAAAGCCCAGGTTCATGACCAGATTCTTGCCCTGCTTTGCTGCACGATAGCCGACACCGTCAATCTCCAGTGTCTTGCTGTAGCCGTTGACAACACCCTCAATCATATTATGAATCAGTGTTCTTGTCAGTCCGTGCAGGCTTCTGTGCTTCTTATCATCCGACGGACGTGTGACCGTAATCACATTGTCTGCAATCGCAATGCCCAGTTCTTTGGAGAACTGCTGACAAAGCTCGCCCTTCGGACCTTTTACTGTTACCTGATTGTCAGCGATTTTCACATCCACACCGGCAGGAACAGTAATCGGCATTCTGCCAATTCTTGACATAATTCTCTTCCTCCTTACCAGATATATGCGAGCAGTTCACCGCCGACATGTAAAGCTCTTGCTTTCTTGTCAGTCATGATGCCCTTGGATGTGGAAACAATCGCAATGCCCAGTCCCTTGCGGACTTTCGGCATATCCTCACAGCCTGAATAAATTCGCAGACCAGGTTTGGAAACCCTGCGCAGACCGGAGATCACCGGAGTTCTGTCCTCTGTATATTTCAGAGTCACTCTGATAATGCCCTGTTTGCCGTCATCCACGATCTGAAAACCCTTGATATACCCTTCGTCAGCGAGAATCTGGGTAATCGCTTTCTTCACGTTCGATGCAGGAATATCCACCGTGGCGTGCTTCGCAGTGCTTGCATTACGGATTCTCGTGAGCAAATCTGCGATAGTATCTGAAATCTGCATGCCTAAGACCTCCTTTTAAATTACCAGCTTGCTTTCTTAACACCCGGAATCTGACCGTCATTTGCCAGTTCTCTGAAACAGATACGGCAGATGCCGTATTTTCTCAGATACGCATGCGGTCTTCCGCAGATTTTGCATCTGGTGTACGCTCTTGTGGAGTACTTGGGTGTCTTCTGCTGCTTGTTGATCATTGCTTTTTTTGCCATGCTTGTGTCCCTCCCTTAGTCAGCAAACGGCGCACCGAGCAGCTTGAGCAGCTCTTTTGCCTCTTCGTCTGTCTGAGCGGTTGTGATGAAATTGATGTCCATACCACGTACTTTGTCAATTTTATCATACTCGATTTCAGGGAAAATCAACTGTTCCTTGATACCCGTGGAATAATTGCCACGACCATCGAAAGAATTGCCGTTGATGCCTCTGAAGTCACGGACACGGGGGAATGCCACGTTGAATAATTTATCCACGAAATCGTACATTCTTTCACCTCTCAGTGTGACTTTCACACCAATCGGCATACCCTCACGCAGTTTGAAATTTGCGACAGATTTCTTTGCACGGCAAACAACCGGTCTCTGTCCTGTAATCTTTGCAAGATCATTCATGATGGCATCAATGACCTTGGAATTTTCCTTTGCCTCACCAGCGCCAACGTTGATGACAACTTTATCCAGCTTCGGGATCTGCATGGAACTCTTGTAGCTGAATTTCTGCATCAATGCAGGAGCAACGGTGCTGACATACTGTTCTTTTAATCTTGCCATTTCGTCGTTTCTCCTTTACTCGAAAGACTTGCCGCACTTTTTGCAGACACGGAGCTTGATTTTTTTAACCTTGCCGTTGTCCAGAGTCTTCTCTTCAAATACATGACCAACTCTGGTAGGCTTGCCACATTTCGGGCAGACCAGCTGAACTTTACAAGCATAGATCGGCGCTTCTGCTCTGACGATGTTGCCGGACTGACCCATTGCCGTGGGCTTGAGATGTTTGGTTACCATGTTGACGCCCTCAACAATGACTTTGCCCTCTTTGGGGCTGACCTCGACAACTTTCGCAGTGAGTCTGCCGTTTTCTTTCTTATCCGGATTTTTATACTTGTACTCGTCTGCACCGGTGCGCAGAATGACAGTATCGCCTGTTTTAACGTGAAGCTTTGCGCTCATTCTGAGACCTCCCTTACAGTACTTCCGGTGCGAGAGATAAAATCTTCATGTAATCCTTTTCACGAAGTTCTCTGGCAACCGGTCCGAAGATACGAGTACCTTTCGGATTCTTGTCTTCTTTGATAATTACGGCAGCATTCTCGTCGAAACGAATATAAGTGCCGTCTTCTCTTCTGAGACCCTTTGCACTGCGGACGATGACAGCTTTGACAACGTCACCTTTCTTAACCACACCGCCGGGTGTTGCTTTTTTAACGGATGCAACAACGACATCGCCGATATTGGCATATCTTCTGCGAGTGCCGCCTAATACTCTGATGCACATCAGTTCTTTTGCACCTGTATTATCTGCAACTTTCAGATAAGTCTGCATCTGAATCATGGGATGCTTGTCACTGCAAAATAAATTATAATTAATAATTTATAACAAGAATTTATAATCTTGTGCAGCTTTCTCCTTTCCTCAAAAATTAATAATAATTACTTCGCTTTTTCAATGATGTTCACAACACGCCATCTCTTGTCTTTGGAGAGCGGACGTGTTTCCATCACGGATACACGGTCGCCGACACGGCACTGGTTGTTCTCGTCATGTGCTTTCAGGCGAACAGTACGCTTGATAATCTTCTTGTACAGCGGATGCTTTACGTTATCGACGATGGCAACAACGACTGTCTTGTCCATCTTGTCGCTGACAACCATTCCGGTTCTCGTCTTTCTCAGATTTCTTTCAGCCAAAGCGTTCTTCCTCCTATCTTACTCAGCGCTCTGTGCAAGTTCTGCCTGACGCAGACAGGTCTTGACACGTGCGATGTCTTTCTTGACAGCCTTCACTTTTGCTGTATTGTCCAACTGACTGATGGCAAGCTGGAAGCGGAGTGCAAAAAGCTCTTCTTTCAGGCTTACAAGCTTCTGATTCATTTCTTCGACAGTCATCTCTTTGATTTCTGCTGCTTTCATTGCTGACTCCCTCCCTCTTATTCTGCCGTTGTTTCTTCAGATTCTTTGACAATAAACTTGCACTTGATCGGCAGTTTGTGCATGGCAAGACGCATTGCCTCTCTTGCTGTCTCTTCCGGAACGCCCTTGATTTCAAACAGGACTCTGCCGGGCTTGACAACTGCTACCCAATATTCCGGCGAACCTTTACCCGACCCCATTACGGTTTATTCCAGCTATTCTGTGATCGGCTATTCCGCGAAA
>CAMWJT010000221.1 GCA_947174625.1 uncultured Ruminococcus sp. | reverse complement strand
ATTCTGTAATCACGGCATTAGAGACGGCAAAGCCTTCCGGTGTGAGAGCGATATTGCCGTTTGCTTTCCGGATCAGATAACCGGATTGGATCAGCAGGGGGATTTTGGATTTTGCCTGCGGATTGTTAAAATTGATAAATTTTTCTGAAATACCGTCTGTCGTCCGCAAGGCAAGCATGATTATTTCTTCCGGATTGCAAGCGGTTTCAGAGATAATCCGGGTTTCTTGTCTTGGCAGATCACAGAATTCGGGAATATTTTCAGGTACAGAAAATCGCTTGCCCTGATAACAGGAGTGCGCTCCTGCGCCGATTCCCAGGTAATCTTCACAATGCCAGTATTTGAGATTATGCCGGCTTTGATAACTGGGTTTTGCAAAACTGGATATTTCATATTGTGCCAGTCCGGCTTGTTGCAATGTCCGGATTGCCTGGAGATACAGATCAATTGCTGTATCATCATCCGGCAGACGTGCCAATAAATCTGGATTCCTGGCGAGTGCAGTTTCTTCTTCCACCTGTAATAAATACGCAGAACAATGCGTAATCGGCAGATTCACGAGTATCTCCAGGGACTGTGCGAGAATTTCCGGTGTCTGATCGGGGATTGCTAGTATCAGATCGCAGGAAATATTGGTAAATCCCTGTTCATAAGCCGTCAGGACTGTCCGGATGTTATCTAATGCAGTGTGTGTCCGGCTGAGTATTTTTAATTCCGGATCTGAAAAACTCTGTGTACCGACAGAAAGCCGATTAATCCCGGCATGATGCAGATCATGCAGATATTGTCCACGATTTCCGGACGGATTATATTCCAGGGTAATTTCAGGATTTTCAGAAATATGGCAATATTTTGCACAAGCATCCAGGATTTTTGCAATCTGGCTTGCGGATAACAGTGACGGTGTACCGCCACCAAAATAGATGGTGTCTACCGGATCTTGTATCGCATAGGCTTGCAGATTCCGGATCACAGCGCTGACATAATCCGTGACAAGTCTTTTCTGGTATTTGACGGAGAAAAAATCGCAGTAAATACATTTTCCGGCGCAGAACGGCACATGAATATAAATCCCGGTCATCGCATTATCGCATTGTCCGGACGGGATGTACTAATTTCCCGAAGAACATTCGGAACAGAAAACTGAGTACAAATCTTGCAAGGATAATCACTGCAATCAGGATACTGCTCTGTACTTTCGCAGAAGCATCGGATTTCATGTAGATCACAAAAATTGTAACTATCATGATGACAGAAATAATGCTGTCAAAATAAGCCGATTCCATGCCGTTGCAACATTTTCTGCCACAATTCGGACACGGTTTCCCGACACTTTTCATAGATCCGGCAAGTGCTTTCTGCAAGGGCGTAAACGTCTTTTCATTGCAGTGCGGACAAGTAAATTTTAGCATAACTTGCAATTCATCCTTTCTGGTTTCTAGTCATCCAGTTTGAGAACGCTCATAAAGGCTTCTTGTGGGACTTCTACTGTTCCTAACTGACGCATACGTTTTTTGCCTTCTTTTTGTTTCTCAAGCAATTTTTTCTTACGGGTAATATCACCACCATAGCACTTCGCTAAGACGTCCTTGCGCATTGCCTTGACTGTCTCCCTGGCGATAATTTTACCGCCGATACATGCCTGAATCGGGACTTCAAATAACTGTCTCGGAATATTTTCTTTTAATTTTTCTGCAATTCTTCTGCCTCTTGCATAGGCTTTATCTGCATGGACGATAAAACTCAGCGCATCCACAATATCACCGTTGAGCATAATATCCAGTTTGACAAGCTTAGACGGCACATAGCCCATCAGTTCATAATCGAAAGACGCATAGCCTCTTGTTCTGGATTTGAGTGCATCAAAGAAATCGTAGACAATTTCATTCAACGGCAGTTCATATTTGAGCGTCACTCTGGTGTCGTCCAGATATTGCATATCTTTGAAAATACCACGTCTGTCCTGACATAATTCCATGACATTACCCACGAATTCCGACGGCACGAGAATGTCTGCCTTTACCATCGGTTCTTCTGCGGATGCCAGAACGGACGGTTCCGGGTAATTCGTCGGATTGTCGATATACTGCACACTTCCGTCCGTCAGGATGACTTTGTAGATAACTGACGGCGCTGTTGTAATCAGATCTAAATTATACTCACGTTCCAGACGTTCCTGGATGATTTCCATGTGCAGTAATCCCAGAAATCCGCAGCGGAAGCCGAAGCCAAGAGCGATAGAAGTCTCCGGTTCAAAAGATAATGCCGCATCATTTAATTGCAATTTTTCCAGAGCGTCCCGGAGATCGCCGTATTTTGCGCCGTCCGCCGGATAAATCCCGGAGAATACCATCGGATTGACTTTTCTGTAGCCGGGGAGTGCTTCTTCACAGGGATTGTCCGTAAGCGTGACAGTATCGCCGACCTGTGTATCACCAATGCTTTTGATAGATGCCGCCAGATAGCCGACTTCTCCGGCAGAGAGTTCCCCGGTATTGACAAGCTGATCTGTTGTCATGTAACCGGTTTCCGTAACAGTAAATTCTGATCCGGTTGCCATCAACCGAATTTTGTCGCCAACTCGGACAGTCCCATCTTTGACACGGACATAGATAATAACACCTTTGTAACTGTCATAGTAACTATCAAAAATCAAAGCTTTTAACGGCGCATCCGGATCTGCCGCAGGTGCAGGGATGTCCGTCACAATCCGTTCCAGGACTTCTTCTACATTAGTGCCTAATTTTGCGGAGATTCTGGGCGCATCCATTGCCGGAATCCCGATAATATCTTCTACTTCATGACAAACTTTTTCCGGCTGTGCGGACGGCAGATCAATCTTGTTTACAACCGGGACAACTTCCAGATCATGTTCAATTGCAAGATACGTATTGGCAAGTGTCTGTGCTTCAATCCCCTGGGAAGCATCTACAATCAGGATTGCGCCTTCACAAGCCGCCAGGGATCTGGACACTTCATAATTAAAATCGACATGACCGGGTGTGTCAATCAGATTAAAAATATAATCTTTGCCGTCATTGGCATGATAATTCAGCCGGACGGCTCTTGCCTTGATGGTAATGCCACGCTCCCGCTCCAGATCCATATTATCCAGGATCTGCTGTTCCATATCACGCTGTGCGACAGTCTGGGTTTTTTCTAAAATTCTGTCCGCAAGTGTGGATTTGCCATGGTCGATATGGGCAATAATACAAAAATTTCTGATTTGTTCTGAGTTCAAAATTCATGCCTCCTAAAAATTTAATATCAGTATTATAGCATAATTTTCCAGAAAAGTAAAGTGTAAAAAAAAATTAGTCAAAAATA
>CAMWJT010000220.1 GCA_947174625.1 uncultured Ruminococcus sp. | reverse complement strand
AGCAAATGCTTGCACAGATTCAGAATGACGAATTTGGCTTGGGGACGATTAGTTTTGACAAAATTATCCCCATGCCGGAGTCTGTTTATGCCGGAGGACTTGGTCAGAAAGAACTTGCATTGCATGGACAGAACAACTGGCATGACTGGCGTGTCGCCAATTGGGACACAAAATGGGATGCCTACGGCTATGAGTCTGGTATAGATTACAGCAAGTCCGAAGATCTGACATTTTTGACTGCATGGTCAGCACCGCATGCGGTAATCGAAAAACTTGCAGAAATGTTCCCTGATGTGAAATTTACCCATGAATGGGCAGACGAGGACATTGGTTTCAATTGCGGCAGATATGTTTACAAAGATGGAAAATTTTCTGAAATGTATTATCCTGAATCAGAGGAGCAGGGCATTGAATTTGCTGTCGGAATTTGGAATCTGTCATTGAAAGAATTAACAGAAAGTGAAGAAGAATCGGAAGAAATTGTGCAAAGTGCAATGTGAACGGAGGTCATAAAAATGCACAGAACAAAAATCCAGAACAGAGAAAATTTCCGTCTGCACGGAAGTAGTATCTCTGCTATGCTCAGAAGCGTGAAAGGGCGGATGTCACCGAAACAGTACAAAGAACTCTGTTGTCAGGTGAACCAGGCAAGCAGTTATTCTGCGAAAAAAGGTCTGATTTTCGCCAGTATTCAGGCAAAGCAGAAGGAACAGAAAGGAGGCACATGAATAGTTTCATGTCATGGGTAGGCGGAAAAAAAGCACTCCGGGATGAAATCCTGAAGCGTTTTCCGTTGAAATATCAGAAATATATTGAAGTGTTCGGCGGTGCAGGCTGGGTGTTGTTCCACAAAGAGCCAGGTCGTGATTTTGAGGTCTGGAACGACAGGAACAGCAATCTCACGAATCTGTACCGCTGTGTCCGTGACAATCCAAACAAATTGAAATACAAACTGAAATATGTCCTGAACTCCCGTGAGGATTTCATGCGGCTTGCCAGTCTGCATAAAAAGGGCTTGTTTGCGAGATTTCATGACTATGACCGGGCTGCAAAATTCTATCAGTTAATCCGGTACAGCTATGCAAGCGGTCTTGACAGTTTTGCCAGTCAGCCGCATTCCATGTGGAACAATTTTCCACAGATTGATATGGCATCCAGAAGACTACAATCTGTTATCATCGAAAATCAGGACTTTGAAACGCTGATCCGGCATTATGGCAGTCCAGTCAGTTTTTTTTTACTGCGATCCTCCCTATTATGCGACGGAAAATTATTATAAAGACGTGGGATTCACCAAAAAAGACCATATCCGGCTAAGGGACGCACTTTTGCGGAGTAACAGTAAATTTTTAGTGTCCTATAATGACTGCCCTGAAATATGGGAAATGTGGAATCAGCCGGGCATCCAGATTGAAGCTGTCAGTCGGCTGAACAATATTGTCCAGCGGTATGAGGGTGGCAAGATGTATGAGGAAGTGTTCATCTCCAACTATGATACGAGCGAACGTTCCGGAAATGGGCAGCTTTCGCTGTGGGATTCTGAAAATTTTGAGGGAATGTTACCAGTATAAAGCGGATTTTTCCGTGATATAACTATTTTTTACGAAAGGCATGATTTAAATGAATGAAATCAAAATCTATGAACATGAAAAGTTCGGTCAGGTCAGAACCGTGCTGATTGACAGCATCCCCTGGTTTGTGGGGAAAGATGCGGCTGACATCCTCGGATACAGCAACACCAGGGACGCACTTGCCAGACACGTTGATGATGAGGATAAAACCAGCGTCGTGATTCCCGACACTGGTTCTAATTACAAAAGCAGAGTCATTCTCATCAACGAAAGCGGCTTGTATAGCCTGATTTTGTCGAGCAAACTGGAAACTGCAAAGCAGTTCAAGCACTGGATTACTTCCGAAGTCCTGCCCAGTATCCGCCAGCATGGCTGTTATCTGTCGCCGGAACTGCTGAAAAAAATGGTGTGCAGTCCGGAGTATGTCATCCAAATGCTACAAAAATTGGTCGAAGAACAGACAAAAAACGAAATTCTGACGGAGAAATGCAGTTATCTTGACACAATTCTCCAGAGTGAAACCGATCTGCCGATCACGGTAATTGCTAAAGATTATGGCTTTTCTGCCAGGAAGATGAACCGTCTGCTGCATTTTCTGGGTGTGCAGTATCGTATGAAGTCCGGTTGCTGGGTTCTGTATGCGAAATATGAAAATTTTGGCTATACAAAGACACATACCTATGTGTACGACGAAAATAAATCCAGAATGTACACATGCTGGACGCAGAAGGGCAGAAAATTCCTGTACGAACTGCTCAAGAAAAACGGCTATCTTCCGCTGTGTGAGCAGGATGATGCGATTTGACTTTCTGCTGTAAAATAACTGTTTATCTTGTCAAATAGGTAGAATTTGCCCGAAAACACTGGATTTTTCTCCCGGATTATGGTATGCTGTAGTTACCATATCAAAGAGGAGTGAAAAATCATGAAAAAGGCGATTTTACTTGCAATTCTGTGTGCATTTCTCATGACTGGCTGTGATGATGATAGTGAAGATTCTGAGATCATCCGTCAGTCGGAAACGTCGGCATCCGTTATGGCATCCGGGGAAGTATCGTGCGAAATCATGGGAACTTGTTCGGATACGATCTCCCCGGAAGTGCCGGAAACATTCTGCGCAGAGGAAATCACGGAATTTTCAGAAATTCAGGAAGTTATCATGACGAATGAGAAAATCCGAGAGGATTATGAAAAGGAACAAGAGCCTGAAATTATCGAAATTCCGGAAGAAACTGCACCAGAACCGACAGAAACAGAACAGTTTGAAATGACATCATGCACGACAGAATCAGTCATACAGACGGAATCCATGACTGAAACAGAAGAAGTTCCTGAAACTATAGAATCGACTGAAATTCCCCAAACAGAGCCAATTTCTAAAGAAATCACTGATTTAGAAAAGGCGCAGAATGTGTATGCATATATGCTCGAAAATGGTTACGGTACTTGCGTCAACTATGCCTGCCAGACATATGAAAAATGTCTTGAAATCGGACTTCCCTGCTATATTGTCTGGACAGATGCAGGAATTTATGGTCATGTGGCAAATACAGTCTGTGTCAATGAAATCTGGTTTATTCTGGACACCCAGGCAGAATGTTTTCTGGAATTTAACTACGGATTTACAGAAGTGGTGGACGAGGACGGCGAGCATATCGCAGATGGAGAGATGCTCAGTCATTACAGTTATCAGGAGTTATTCAGATAATTCGTACAAAAAAGAAAAATTTAGATTAGAATGGAGAGGTATTCTCAAATGG
>CAMWJT010000219.1 GCA_947174625.1 uncultured Ruminococcus sp. | reverse complement strand
CCATAAAGAACACAGAAAACGGATGCGCAGTCGTTTTTGTGAGAGCGGAATCAACGGTTTTCAAGAGCATGAAATTCTGGAAATGCTTTTGTTTTATTCTATTCCGCAGAAAAATACCAATGAGACCGCACATAAACTGCTTGACAAATTCGGTTCTCTGATGGACGTATTGACAATGCCGAGGGAACAACTGATGCAGGAAGATGGAATCGGCGAATATACAGCAATTTATCTGAATTTTTTAGGTGAGACATTCCGATTTTTTCAGCGTGAGAAAACAGAAAAGATACTTCTGGAGACTTCTCAGAAAAGACAGAATTTTTTCCTGAGCCAACTGCGTGACGAATCACAGGAAGAACTTTTTATGATTGCTTGTCTGGATCATACCATGCACTTGCAGAGATGTTCCACACTTGGAAAAGGAAATTGCGAAAAAGTACAGATTGATGCAAAGAAAGTAGCGCAATACGTTCTGGCTTCCAATTGTCCCAATGTGATTATTGCACATAATCATCCGAGAGGCTCTGCCTGTCCCTCGGCGGAAGACATTACGGCAACTGTGACGATTAAAAATGTCATGAAAGCTCTGGGTGTGGATTTGCTCGATCATATTATTGTTGGCAATGGAGAAGTCTGCTCTTTGGCAGAAGATTACAGATTCTAAATTCTAAAAGGGGATTTTTGCAATTATGGGTACTATAAATGCTGAAAAATTCAAATTGCATGCGCCTTATGCGCCGTCAGGCGATCAGCCGAAGGCAATCCGGGCACTATCAGAGGGTCTGCAACAAGGAAAAAATATCCAGGCATTACTGGGAGTGACCGGATCCGGCAAAACATTTACAATTGCAAATGTGATTGCAAATTTGAATCGTCCGACGCTTGTTCTGGCGCATAATAAAATTTTAGCGGCACAGCTCTGTTCAGAATTAAAAGCATTTTTTCCAGAAAACGCAGTAGAATATTTTGTCAGTTATTATGATTATTATCAACCCGAAGCCTATATTCCCAGTACAGACAGTTATATCAAAAAAGATTCGGCAATCAACGATGAAATCGACAGACTGCGCCATTCTGCGACTTCGGCACTGGCAGAACGTCGGGACGTGATTATTGTCTCCAGTGTATCATGTATCTACTCCCTGGGCAGTCCGGAAGAATATCGTTCGATGATGGTTTCTGTCCGTGTCGGAATGGAAAAATCGATACAAGATCTTGCCAGGGAACTTGTCAGCATTCAGTATGAACGCAATGATGTGAATTTGATCCGGAATAAATTCCGGGTGCGTGGCGATGTGATGGAAATTTTTCCGGTAAATTCCACAGATACGGCAATCCGGGTGGAATTTTTTGGAGATGAAATTGACAGGATCAGCGAAGTGGATGTGCTGACCGGAAAAACAAAGTGCGTTCTGCAACATGCCGCCATTTTTCCGGCATCACATTATGTCATCAGTGAAGAACAAGTACAGAGAGCCGTTTCAGAAATCCGGGAAGAACTGGATCAGCAGATTCAGTATTTTACAGAGAATCATAAATTAGTGGAAGCACAGAGAATTGCACAGAGAACAAATTATGATATTGAAATGCTCCAGGAAATCGGATTCTGTACCGGAATTGAGAATTATTCCCGGATTCTTACCGGACGTGCGCCGGGCAGTACACCGCTGACGCTTTTGGATCATTTTCCGGATGATTTTTTATTAATTATTGATGAAAGTCATGTGACAATCCCACAAGTACGAGCTATGAGTGCCGGAGACAGAGCCAGAAAGCAGACACTTGTGGATTATGGATTTCGTCTGCCGAGTGCATTTGACAACAGACCGCTTGTGTTTTCTGAATTTGAACAGCATATCCGGAAAGCGATTTTTGTCAGTGCGACACCCGGTGAATATGAACGGGAACATGCCAAGCAGATTATAGAACAGGTAATCCGTCCCACAGGTCTGGTTGATCCGGAAATCAGCGTGCGACCGGTAGAAAATCAAATGGACGATCTGTTATCTGAAATTCACATGAGAACTGACAAGCAGGAGCGTGTGCTTGTTACAACGCTTACGAAAGCGATGGCGGAAAATCTGACTTCCTATCTGGAACAGATGGGCATAAAAGTCCGTTATCTGCATCATGATATTGATACAATTGAACGCATGGAAATTATCCGGGATCTCCGGCTTGGAAAATTTGATGTCCTTGTAGGGATTAATCTGCTCCGGGAGGGTCTGGATCTGCCGGAAGTATCGCTTGTGGCGATTCTGGATGCAGACAAAGAGGGATTCCTGAGAAGTGAGACTTCTCTGATCCAGACCATCGGACGTGCTGCCAGAAATGCGAATGGCAAAGTGATCATGTATGCCGATACGGTCACGAAGTCTATGGAACAGGCAATCCGGGAGACAGAACGTCGTCGGATATTGCAGATTGCCTATAATCAGGAACATGGGATTATACCGCAGACTATCCGGAAAGACGTTCATGAAGTGATTGAAATCTCCAGTAAAGAAACTGTAAAAAATCAGAATGCTTCTGAGAAGCTTACCCGTGCAGAACGTGAGAAATTAATCAGCGATTACACGGATCAGATGAAAGAAGCGGCGAAAATGCTGGAATTTGAACATGCGGCATTTCTGCGTGATGAGATTGCGAAATTAAAAAATTTATAATTTAATAATTTAATTTAAAATCTAAAAATAATTAAGGATGAACTTATGAGAGATAAAATCGTGATTAAAGGCGCAAGAGCGCATAATCTGAAAAATATTGATGTCAGCATCCCAAGAGATCAGCTCGTTGTCATGACAGGACTTTCCGGTTCCGGAAAGTCCTCGCTTGCATTTGATACGATCTATGCAGACGGACAGAGACGTTATGTCGAAAGTCTGTCTTCCTATGCAAGACAATTTCTCGGACAGATGGAAAAGCCGGATGTGGACAGCATTGAGGGACTATCCCCGGCAATTTCGATTGATCAGAAAACAACGTCCAAAAATCCCCGGTCTACCGTCGGGACGGTTACAGAGATCTATGATTATCTGAGATTATTATATGCCCGGATCGGCATTCCGCATTGTCCTGTCTGCGGTCGGGAAATTTCCCAACAATCCATTGATGAAATTGTAGATCAGATTCTTGCTCTGCCGGAACGAACCAAAATCCAGATACTCGCACCGGTCATCCGGGGCAAGAAAGGTCAGCATCTCAAAGAACTGGAACAGGCAAGAAAAAGCGGATTTGTCCGTGTCCGGATTGACGGGATTCAGTATGATCTGTCAGAAGAAATCAAATTAGAAAAAAACAACAAGCATGTGATTGAAATTGTTGTGGACAGAC
>CAMWJT010000218.1 GCA_947174625.1 uncultured Ruminococcus sp. | reverse complement strand
TAGTATATCAGAATAAAATATCTTATATTTTCATAGAAAATAACAGACTTTTTCTTAAGCCATTGATTGCGCTTCTGGATGAAAAACATCCTGAAAGCATAGAAGTACAATATCAGAAACTGCTATCAGACAAAAGCAGCATGATCAAAACTGTACTGAAAGAAATTATGCTGTTCCTGTATGGTCAGACTGGTTCTGCTATCAATGGAAGAATTCCGGAAGATACCGGAATCAAGGTCTTGGAGATCCCGGATCAGAATGCGAATTCTTGTAACATCAAAAATGAAGAAAAATACGACATTCTGGCAGTCAGATACAAAAATGTTCTCTATCAATACCAAGATGCCCTGGACAAAATCAATGATCTGGAAAAAGAGGGTTTTTAACAGTTAAAGAAAAATTATAAAAAGTTATAAATAAACTGTTGACTTTCACATTAAAATATGTTATAATTATGTATAGAGGTGATAAAATGAAATATTACACTATACATGAAATGACAGAAATTCTTGGAGTAACAGCACAGACTTTAAGGAACTGGGATAAATCAGGAAAGCTGAAACCGCATCACACAAGTCCTAACGGTTATCGTTATTATTCAGAAGATGACCTGAATCAAATATTGAATAAACCTGTAAAAAAGCAAGGGAAAACAGTAGGTTACTGCCGTGTCAGTTCTCCGAAACAAAAAGACGATTTGGAACGGCAGAAAGAGAATATGAGAATATATCTGCTTGCACAGGGAAAACCGTTTGAAATTATATCGGATATAGGTTCGGGAATCAATTATAAGCGGAAAGGCTTGCAGGAACTGATAAAAGGCATGGCAAACAGAAGTATTTCAAAAGTGGTTGTGCTTTATAAGGACAGACTGACAAGATTCGGTTTTGAACTGATTGAGTACATTGCTGAACTGTATGACTGTGAGGTTGAAATTGTTGATACGACAGAAAGAACTGAACAGGAAGAACTTGTAGAGGATTTGGTGCAGATAATTACTGTATTCAGTTGCAAATTACAGGGTAAACGTGCAAACAAAGCAAAGAAGATGATAAAGGAGCTTACAGAAAATGATTAAAACCATAAAAGTAATGCTCCGTCCGAATAACAAGCAGAAAACAAAATTGTTTGCCTGTGCAGGACTTGCAAGATTTGCATATAACTGGGCATTGGATTACGAAAAGAAAAATTACGAATCAGGCGGTACGTTTATTTCAGATTGTGATTTAAGAAGAATTTTTACTGTTATGAAATCAGAAAAAGAATATCAATGGCTGAACAATTACAGCAATAATATTCCGAAACAGGCAGTAAAAGATGCAGTAAAGGCATATCAGAACTTTTTCAAAGGCATTGCAGAACTTCCGAAATTTAAAAGCAGACGGAAGTCAAAACCGAGTTTTTATGCTGACCCATGCAAGATACAGTTTACAGGAACTCATGTAAAACTTGAAAAGCTGACAACAAGCCGAAAGGTAAACAAACAGAAATTCAATTCCATAAAACTTGCAGAACCGAACAGAATACCATTAAATGCAAAGTATTCCAATCCGAGAATTACGTTTGACGGTCTGAACTGGTGGATTTCTGTAGGCATTGCATGTGAGGAATCTACAGAACAGCCAGCAAATCAGGGCATCGGAATTGATATAGGCATAAAAGACCTTGCAATATGTTCTGATAAAAAGGTTTATCAAAATATCAACAAGACCGCAGAAGTCAGAAAACTAAAGAAGAGAAAGCGTAGACTGCAACGCAGAATATCTAAAAAATATTCTAAAAACAAGAAAGGAGAATGTTACTGTAAAACACGCAGTATTGTAAAAAGTGAAAAGAAACTTTTGAAAATTACCCATAAACTAACGAATATTCGTCATAATTACCTGCATCAGACTACTTCTGAAATAATAAGCCGAAAACCAAAGTTTATTGTTCTGGAAGATTTGCATGTAAAAGGTATGATGAAGAATAAACACCTTGCAAAAGCAGTACAGGAACAGTGTTTCTATGAATTTTACAGGCAGATACAGTATAAATGCAACTGGCATCATATTAAATTCGTTACGGCAGACAGATTCTATCCGTCCAGTAAATTATGCTCCTGCTGTGGATATGTGAAGAAAGATTTGAAACTTTCGGAACGTGTCTATACCTGTCCCGAATGTCATAATACGATTGACAGGGATTTTCAGGCAAGTGTGAATTTAATGCGATATGGATTGACGGCATAGCTGAAACAAATGCTGTCGATATGTACCGATACGTTGGTCGGGAATTTACGCCTTCGGAGTGTCATACCAAACGTGAGTAGATTTTGTCAAAAGCGGACACGTTGAACAAGGAATGAAACATAAAAGTTTATCTTATAACTTTTTATAAGTTTTCAGTAACGGGGATCATTTCATTATCATAAAAAATTCATTTTGATGCCGTACAATTCCTGTTGGCTTTGCAGATTAAAGTCATCAGAATACATTTCCAGACGTGATAAAAGTCGTATCATGGCAATGGATTATTATAAATTGATAAATGAGCAATAAAAAAGTGCACAAAAATCAAAAAACAGTATAATAATGAATATTATAATTTTAATCAGGTGATACTATGCTAATCCAGTTATTGACAGTCGGAAAACAGAAAGAAGCGCATTTAGTGACTGCGCAGGAATTGTATACAAAAAGGCTCACACCGTTTTGTAAATTCCAGTTCACGCAGCTCCTTGCTGTCCGTCTGCCGGAACGTCCCTCACAGAAAGAAATCGAACACGCTCTTGCCCTGGAGGCAGATTCTATCCGGAAACACCAGAAAGGGCTTACAATTGCACTGTGCATCGAGGGAAAACAATTTTCCAGTGAAAATTTTTCCAGACTCCTGACGCAAGAAATCTCGCTCCGGGACAGCGCCGTGACATTTGTCATCGGGAGTTCATTCGGACTGCATGACAGCATCAAACAGGAAGCATTTCAGAAAATTTCCATGTCTAAGATGACATTCCCCCACGCTCTGGCATCCGTGATGTTATTAGAACAGATCTACCGGGCATACCAGATTGCAAGGCACACGGGGTATCATAAATAAAAATAATCTGATTTTTTAAGTTTCATCATTTTCTGCATTTGATTCAATATCATCTGATTCTATGACGGATTCTTCGCAATTCTGCATACATGTAATCAGATCCGCAGTCAGCATCTCAAGTTGGCTTATCAGCTCAGAAATTTTTGCCTGCGATTGATAAAATAATGATTGATAGTCTGGCATTTTTATTCCCCCTTTCACAAATACTTATATAAGTATACACTTAAATAATGGAATTGTCAATAGCAAATGTATAT
>CAMWJT010000217.1 GCA_947174625.1 uncultured Ruminococcus sp. | reverse complement strand
ATCATAACAACAGCAACTGTCAATGCGGATGATCTGGATTCTCTGGTAAAACTCATGCAGGAATTTCAACCGCATACGGTTCTGAATGTCGCACTTCCCTATCAGGATCTGACCATCATGGATGCTTGTCTTGCATGTCATGCCAATTATGTGGATACAGCGAATTACGAAGCAGAAGACACGGACGATCCGCAATGGCGGGCGATCTATGAGAAACGTTGCGAAGAAAAAGGATTCACAGCGTATTTTGATTATTCCTGGCAATGGGCATATCAGGAAAAATTCCGGGAAGCCGGATTGACGGCTTTGTTAGGCACTGGATTTGATCCCGGTGTGACGAGCGTATTCACAGCCTACGCATTGAAGCATTATTTTGATGAAATTCATGAAATTGATATTCTGGATTGCAACGGCGGTGATCATGGTTATCCGTTTGCAACGAATTTCAATCCGGAAATTAACTTGCGGGAAGTGTCTGCGAACGGGTCTTATTGGGAGAACGGACACTGGGTAGAAACAAAGCCGATGGAGATCAAGAGAGAATACAATTTTGCCGGTGTCGGACAAAAAGACATGTATTTACTGCATCATGAAGAAATTGAATCCCTTGCCAAGAACATCCCACATGTGAAACGCATCCGGTTTTTCATGACATTCGGACAAAGTTATCTCATGCACATGAATTGTCTGCAAAATGTCGGGATGTTAGATACAACGCCGGTACTGTTTGAGGGACATGAAATTGTACCGATTAAATTTTTAAAAGCGTTGCTTCCTGATCCTGCATCATTGGGCGCAAGAACTGTCGGCAAGACCAATATCGGCTGTATTTTCAAGGGGATCAAAGACGGTAAAGAAAAAGCAATTTATATTTATAATATCTGCGATCATCAGGAAGCTTACAAAGAAACAGGTCTGCAAGCTGTGTCTTACACAACGGGCGTTCCGGCAATGATCGGCACGGCACTTGTCGCATCCGGGATCTGGAACGGTGCAGGTGTCTTCAATGTAGAAGAATTTGATCCCGATCCGTATATGGACATGCTGAATCAGTACGGCTTGCCCTGGATTGTGGACGAAAATCCGGTTTTGGTGGATTAATCATGTATCCAAAACAATTTACAATCTCTCCGCAATCTGTTGTCATGGCAGATGTGACGCAGACACCGGCGTATGTACTGGATGAAGCAAAGCTGATCCATAATCTGCAAATCCTGAAACTCGTCCAGGATCAGTCCGGCTGTAAAATCTTACTGGCACAGAAAGCATTTTCCATGTTTGCAGTCTATCCCCTGATTGCGGAATATCTGGACGGGACGACGGCAAGTGGCTTATACGAAGCCCGGTTAGGACGGGAACACTTTCCCGGTGAAGTGCATATTTTCTCCCCTGCTTATCGTTTCACGGATCTGCTGGAAATTGCAGAAATTGCAGATCATATTGTATTCAATTCACTCCGGCAGTTCAAGGATCTCTCGCATATCTGCTGTAATGCCGGAAAGAGCGTTGGCTTACGGATCAATCCGGAATGTTCCACGCAGGAAACGGCGATTTATGATCCTTGCGCACCAGGTTCCAGACTTGGGATTCTCGCAGAAAATCTGGACAAATTCGCAAATCATCATAAAGACCTGATGCACCGGGTGGACGGTCTGCATTTTCATACACTATGTGAACAGAATGCGGATGCTCTGGAATGTACGCTCCAAGCCGTAGAAGAAAAATTCGGCAAATATCTATACAAATGCAAATGGGTGAATTTCGGCGGTGGACATCATATCACAAGACCGGATTATGACCGGGATTTATTAGTGAAATTAATCAAAGATTTCTCTGAAAAATATCAGGTACAAGTTTATTTAGAACCCGGTGAAGCGGTTGCCCTGAATGTCGGGTATCTTGTCACAGAGATCTTAGATATTGTAGAGAATCACGGCATTAAAACTCTGATTCTGGACACTTCCGCAAGCTGTCACATGCCGGACGTTCTGGAAATGCCTTATCAACCACCGTTATTTGATGCCGGTCAACCAGGTGAGAAAAGATATAATTATAGATTATCTTCCTGTACATGCCTTGCCGGAGACATTATCGGCGATTACAGTTTTGACCATGAATTACAGATTGGCGATCGTCTGTGCTTTGAAGATATGATGATTTATTCTATGGTAAAAAATAACACATTCAATGGCATGCCCCTGCCGGATATTGGGATTCTGCATAAAAATTATAATGAGTATCATTATGAGATCCTGAAAAAATTTGATTATCAGGACTTCAAGGAGCGTTTATCATGAATAGCATGACAACACCCAGGCAGGACGGTTTTTTCATGCCGGCGGAATTTGACCGGCATCAGGCAACAATCATGATTTTCCCGGAACGTCCCGGCTCATGGGTCTATGATGCAAAGCCGGCTTTGCCGAGTTTTTTAGAGATTTTCAGAGCGATTACCAGAAGCGAATTGTTATATCTGATTGTCAGCAAAAAAAAATTATCTCAGGCGAAAAAATTCATTCAGGAAAATCAGCTCCGGAATGTCCGGTTATTGCAGATTGAACAGAATGACGCATGGGCGAGAGATACTGCACCAACATTCGTGAATCATCTGGAGACTGGGGAAATCCGGGGGATTGACTGGCAGTTCAATGCCTGGGGCGGTTCTGTGGATGGCTTATATCCGGACTGGCAGGCAGATAATGCCCTGGCAAAAAAATTCTGTTCGCAGACAGGACTTGCCTGTTATGATGCACAACATTTTGTCCTGGAGGGCGGATCAATTCATAGTAATGGTCGGGACTGTATCATGACAACAGAAGCTTGTTTATTGAGCAAGGGCAGAAATCCGGAGCTGAATAAACAGCAGATTACAGAGATGCTTTGTGAGTATCTCGGCGCAGAGCGTGTGATCTGGCTGCCCCGTGGGATCTACAATGATGAGACAAATGAACATGTAGATAATATCTGTGCATTTGTCAATCCGGAAGAAGTGGTACTCGCCTGGACGGATGACCAGAATGACCCGCAATATAAATTATCAAGATCCTGTCTGGAAGTTCTGGAGCAAGAAAATCTAAAAGTCCATAAATTGCCGATCCCGGAACATCCGGTTACGATCACAGAACAGGATTTACAGGGTTATGTATTTGAACCCGGTGAAGATACAAGAGAAGTCGGGGAACAGCTTGCCGGATCTTATGTCAATTTCTATTTCACAAACGATTCTGTTTTAATTCCGCAATTCGGCGGTGAGAACGTCCGGAGTGATGAAACGGCAATCCGGCTTATGGAGAAATTATGTCCGGATCGTGAAATGATTCCGATCCCGGCAAGAGCATTAC
>CAMWJT010000216.1 GCA_947174625.1 uncultured Ruminococcus sp. | reverse complement strand
AGTCAAATGGCCCATAACTAATAACAGTTGAGAGCAATTTATCTGGCTTCTGGTTATGTAGCGTAGCGAAGTGAAACTAAATCACAAAAAAATTTTCAAAAAAATTTTTTTAAAAATTTTTCTGAAAAATCCCGGCTTGACAAAATCAAAAATTTATGTTAGAATAGAAAATTTATATTTTAAAATCCAACCGACAATACAAAGCTGTCAGCTCCGCATTGTCGGTAATATAATTATTATAATTTTATTTTTTCTCCAGATCCACTGCCTGCTGAATTCCGGCGGCAAGCCCGGCAATCCCCTGAATCTCGCTCGGAATGATAATCTTTGTTGCCTTGCCGTCTGCGGCTTTTGCAAATGCTTCCAGTGCTTTCAATTGCAAAACTGCCTGACTGGGATTGGCTTGATTTAATTTTTCCAGGCTCTCGGCAAGTGCATGCTGAACAACAGCGATTGCCTGTGCTTCACCGTCTGCTTCCCGGATTTTCTGTTCCCGTACGGCATCCGCACGGAGTATCATAGCTTCTTTTTCGGCTTCGGCTTTGAGAATCTCAGAACGTTTTTCCGCTTCGGCACGCAGAATTTTGGATTCTTTTTCGGCTTCTGCGACAAGTACCTGTGATTTTTTCTCACCTTCTGCCTGGAGAATCTTTTCACGGCGTTCCCGTTCTGCTTTCATCTGTTTTTCCATAGATTCCTGGATCTCACGGGGCGGCAGGATGTTCTTGAGTTCCACCCGGATTATCTTGATCCCCCAACGGTCTGTCTCTTCATCCAGGATTGCCGTAATTTTATTATTGATCGTATCACGGGATGTGAGCGTTGCATCCAGTTCCAGTTCACCGATTGTATTCCGGAGCGTTGTTGCTGTAAAATTCTCAATTGCCATCATGGGATTTTCAATCCCGTAAGTATAACGCTTGGCATCTGTTACCTGAAAAAATACAACCGTGTCAATCTGCATTGTGACATTGTCTTTTGTAATTACCTGCTGTGGCTTGAAATCGACAACACGTTCTTTGAGAGAGACTCTCTTTGCGACCCTGTCGAAGAACGGCAACAGGATATGAACCCCGGTTGACCATTCTGTCAGGAATGTCCCCAGACGTTCAATCACGAATACATGCGCTTGCGGAACGATCTTGATGCAGTTCACAAACAAGATCATCAGAGCAATCACGATTCCGAGAATGACATAACCACCCATAAAAAAACCTCCAATATTAAAAATTATTTAAATTTAAATTTTTCTCACATAAGCCGTCGTGCCGGCAATCCGTTCTACACGGACGGTCTCGCCGGACTGGCAGATCATGCCGTCCTGGGATGTCCGGGCTTTCCAGTTCACACCGCCGATCCGGACACGTCCTGTATCATCGGCATTGCTGATCTGCTCCGTCACAACGGCAAGTCTGCCGATTTCCGCTTCTGTATTGGTCGGCAGAATATTTTTTACCTGCAATTTTTTCAGCAATGGTCTTGTCACGCACAGCAGGAGCGCCGAAACGGCTGTAAACATAATCATCTGACTAAGGACGGAACATCCTATCCATGCCATCAGCAAGGCGACTAACGCTCCGGCGGCAAACCAGATTGTCACGAGCTGTAACGTGAGCGATTCCGCAATTACGGCAATCACCAGAACCACAGACCAGATCAGCAACCAGATATTCATAGCAAACACATCCTTTCAGGACAGCCGGGATTATTTTTTTAGTAAATAAAATTTACAAATCTGACTAAAAAAGCTTTTTTTCTCTGCATGTAAACTTATTATAAGCTTATTATATCACAATATTTTAAATTTGTCAATAGATTCTGACGGAAATGTAAATATTTTTTACGAAATTTTCGGAATTCAGGAAAAAAATAAAAAAATCCGCAAAATCCATTGACGACAGGGCTTTTTTGTGCTATAATAGTAAAATATGAAATGATTGTTATAATTATCTAAGAAAATTATTTGAGATTATGAGATTATTTGAGAGAGAGGAGACATACAATTTGTTTCAGATTGTCAAGAAAAAAATTTTAAATCCGTCTGTTACCTGGATGGAAGTCCTTGCACCACACATCGCCCGGAAAGTCCGTGCAGGTCAGTTCATCATTTTCCGGGTCGACGAACATGGAGAACGTGTGCCGCTGACAGTTGCCGACAGCAACCCGGATGCCGGGACAATTACACTGATTTTCCAGATTGTCGGACGTTCTACCATGAAATTGAATGTCTTGCAGGAAGGTGATTCGATCCTGGATCTGGTCGGACCGCTCGGACTTCCTACGAAACTGCCGGAGGCTGCCAAAAAAATCTGCGTGATCGGTGGTGGTGTCGGCTGTGCGATTGCCTATCCGCAAGCAAAGTTGTTCCACAAATCCGGTCTGGATGTGGATGTCATCGCCGGATTCCGTTCCAGAGAAATTGTCATCTTGGAAGAAGAATTCAGACAAAACTGCTCTGCATTGATTCTATGCACGGATGACGGCAGTTATGGCAAAAAGGGATTTGTCACGGATGCCCTGCAAGATCAGATCAATGCCGGGATTTCCTATGATGCTGTGATTGCAATCGGTCCTGTTCTGATGATGAAATCCGTCTGCGAACTGACGAAAAAATATCAGATTCCTACCATTGTGTCACTTGATCCGATTATGGTGGACGGAACAGGCATGTGCGGCGGATGTCGTGTTACCGTCGGCGGAAAAATCCGTTATGCCTGTGTGGAAGGTCCTGACTTTGATGGTCATCAGGTGGACTTTGATGAATTAATCCGGCGCAATGGTGTTTTTCGGGAACGTGAAAAAGAGTGTCGCATGATGCAGCTTGCTGACAATAAATCTTAATTATTTACGGAGGGAATTTCATGCCAAATATGTCGAAATCCAAAACACCTGTGCCGGAACAGAATCCGGAAGTACGAGCGAGAAATTTTGAAGAAGTCACGCTCGGTTATACAGAAGAACTTGCACTTGCAGAAGCATCCCGCTGTCTGAACTGTCCGACAAAACCGTGTGTGTCCGGCTGTCCGGTCGGTGTCCGGATTCCGGAATTTATTGAAAAAATTACACACCAGGACTATGCAGGTGCTTATGAAATCATTCACAGTACTAATGCGCTCCCGGCGGTCTGTGGTCGTGTGTGTCCGCAGGAACGTCAGTGTGAAAGTCGTTGTGTCCGTGCAAAGAACGGCGAAGCCGTCGGAATCGGCAGATTAGAACGGTTTATTGCAGATCTGCATCAGGATAAAGACCAGCTCGACGCAATTATAAAAAAACCGGATTCTAATCATCATAAAATTGCCATTGTCGGCGGTGGAAATGAAGCAATGAACTGAGCCCGGCGAGAA
>CAMWJT010000215.1 GCA_947174625.1 uncultured Ruminococcus sp. | reverse complement strand
CTAATATGCCGGCAAAGAAATATGGAATCTTACGGCATCTGTCCTGCCTGCCAGGAACTCAATGACCGGATGCGTGGCATTTATTGTGATCTGTCCGGAAAAACAGCCGTCGTAACCGGTGGCAGAATCAAAATCGGCTATGCAGTCTGCCTGCGACTGCTCCGGCAAGGTGCTTCTGTGATCGCTATTACACGTTATCCCAAATCTGCTCTGGAAAATTACATGCAAGAACCAGATTATCAAGAATTTCAGAACAGGCTGACAGTGATCGGCTTTGATCTGATGCGAGTGGATCGCATTCAGGAATTAATTGCTAATATTGCACAGATCTGTCAGGGCAAACTGGATATTCTGATTAACAATGCGGCGCAGACGGTCAAGAAATCAAATGCTTATTATGCGGAACTCACAGCACATGAAAACACGCTCCAATTAGAAAGCAAATCCCTTGTGCCGGTTGCAGTACCCGTTGCAGACTTTTCCATCATGCCCAGTGTGCAAGTGACAGATTACAGCGAAACACCGGATTCTAATTCCTGGGTACGCAAGCCGGAAGAGATTTCTCCACAGGAATTATTAGAAGTCCAGCTCATCAATGTGACTGCACCTTTTCTGCTCACGAACGGACTGAAAAAATACTTGATACATGATCCGGATTGCAATAAATTTGTCATCAATGTCAGCTCCGTGGAGGGCAGATTCAACACCAAACAGAAATTAGCCCGTCACGTCCATACCAATATGGCAAAGGCATCCCTGAACATGATGACACATTCGATTGCATCTGATTTTGCAAAAGACAGAATTTTTGTCTATTCCTGTGATCCCGGCTGGGTATCCAATCAGTTTCCTCCGGAATATGCCGTCAGCAAGGATTTTAAGCCATATCTGAACTATGAGAACGGTGCGGCAAGAATCCTCTATCCAGTGACATTGCATTTAAATCATTCCAAAATCAAAGATTCCGGCATGTTCTACAAAGATTTCAGAATCATAGATTATTAATCACCAAAAATCAGATCCCGTAAACTTTTTTTTCGTTAAGTTTACGGGATTTGTGCATACAAAAAACAAGAAAAGGATACACAAAAGACATATTGATATGCGATAATAAAACTATCATACAAAGGAGCTTCTTTAAGATATGATACAAAAAATTCTGCTGATCGAAGATGATTTGCAAATCTGTGAAGTCATCCAAAAATATTTCATCAACAAGGGAACAAAAATCCATGCAGTACAGAACGGCAAAGAGGCATTGCATACCGTAAAATATGATATTACAGATCATGAACTGATCTTACTGGACATTATGCTGCCTGACACAGATGGTTTTACTATATGCCGGGAGATCAGAAAAAACAGTGACATCCCGGTTATCTTTATTACTGCCCGTGCAAGGGAAGAAGATATTCTTCATGGTTATGCCATTGGCTGTGATGATTATATCATCAAACCATTTTTATTATCGGCATTATACGCAAAATGTGATGCCCTTATCAGACGTTCCCAAGGCACAGTAACTAATACTATGCTGACATGCGGAGCAATCCGGTTAGATACCCGTATGCTGACTTGCTATGTGAATGAGCAAGAAATTGAACTGCCACCGAAACAGTTTGCGATATTGCATTATCTCATGCTCCACAAGGGCTGGACAGTCAGCAGAGAAATTCTGCTTGACAGAATATGGGGGAATGACTATTTCGGAAGTGATCGTGTGGTAGACAATCACATCAAAAAATTAAGAAAAGCACTCGGCAGTGCAGGCGGACAAATCAAAACACTTGTTGGCAGAGGTTACAAACTCACAGAACAATAACGAGGTGATTTAATAATGCGAATGCAAATAAGAAAGAAAAACAGAAACCAGAACAAAAGAACGACATTTTTAAGATTATTTGCCCGGAATGTAGTAATCGGTCTGCTCCTGACAGCAGTTTTTGCAGGGACGCTTTTCGTAGTAGGAGAAGAATATATCTTTTCTCAGGCAAAAACTGAATTATATTATAGAACAAGCGGATTGCAGACTTCTGTTTCAGCAGCAGAAAATATGCAGAACCGGAGCAAGGAATCGCTTATCTCAAGTCTGCGGTTCAGTGCCCAATATGATATTATGCTGTTGTCTGCCGAGTTTCAGATTGTTTCTGATTATGCTGAAAATTGTACTGCACTTGTCGCAATCACAGATGAAGAAGGTAATATCCAGTATTCCAGCCGGAAAGGATTGCAGGCGGTTATCTGTCTCAATGAAGAAGAAAAAGAAGTAATGCTGTGTGATACGGAAGCACTTGCAATTTCTGAACTGACACAGCTTGAAGAAGATTATTATGCAATGAAACACAGCGAAACTATGCAGACCTATGTGCATTTCGATCTGTTAAGTGCTTATGTAAACAGCAAAACAAACCGTTTTATTCCGCATGAAGCAGAACTTAATATGATTCAGTTTGACCCCAGAGACAAGAAAGAAGATGAAGTGATTGAAACAAAGCAATACTGCATCACTATTCCTGACATGGAAGATTATCCGCTTATTGAATTTGACCAGTCTGATTCACCTGACAATTACCCTATTGCCGCATTGGATAATTTTTTCGGGACAGATAAATATCAGTTTGATGAGCTAATCCATGATGAGAGAACACAAGCCCAGATTCATTCTGATTCCAATACATTGGGCGGTTTATATGGAGATGGTCCTACAGCAAATATTTATTACTCTAAATCCAGCATATGGCTTGACGGTGAAAGAAAATCCCTTTTTGTCCTGTTCAAAACAGATGCGTGGAATTCCGTCACGAAACCGCTTTACTTCAGCATTGTTGCAATATTTTTAATGATTGTATTATTTATCGCATTTCTGGACAGTTGGAGCAGAAATGTCAAAAATCAGGCAGAATACGCATTTGCGGATTATCAGAAAGCACTCACTGACAACCTGGCACATGATCTCAAAACACCACTCATGGCAATCAGCGGATACACGGAAAATCTGATAGAAAATCATCTTTCTGAAACAGAAAAACGCAAATATCTGCAATCCATCCTGAATAATATTGCCTATACGGATTCTATCATCAGTCGGACACTGGAACTGAATCACATGTATCAGCCGGACAGTCTGAAAAAAGAAAAAATTGACGTTTTGTCTCTGCTAAAACAAGTGTCAGAAAAATACATGCTGATGCTGGATGAAAGAAATATTCTCCTGCAACTTGACGGCGAAGCAGAACTGACAGCCGACCCGGACTTACTGGAAACTGTGTTTGAAAATCTCATTTCCAATGCTGTAAAATATACGACGGAAAACGGCGTGATACAGATCAGCATCAGTCCGGAATCCTGTCGCATCTCCAATAC
>CAMWJT010000214.1 GCA_947174625.1 uncultured Ruminococcus sp. | reverse complement strand
CAATCTTCCAGGCGGCAATGGACTGGAACACAAATCCACAATCTACTGGACGTGGGACAGCAGTCTGCATCTGGGGACCGAATGATGCAAATTCCTGGCTGCCTGCCGGAAGTGATGGTTTGTTATACGATTCTAATAATCAGCCGAAACTTGCTTATACGACACTGACAGGCATGCTCCCGGAATCCGAATGGGGCGACGGAAGCAATCCGAATATAAGCAATCCAGGCGAAGTAAAACCAGTTGAACCGAATGAATATGGCTGGTATTTTGATGACGGATTTGAGGGAAGCACTTGCAACTGGAACACCAGAGGAGAAACGGAAATCCTGACAAGCGGCAGGACGGCTTACGTCGGCGATGAAGCATTGCTTGTCCAGAACAGAGCATCAGCCTGGCAAGGCGCAAGCAAAAAGTTAGATACCAGAGCATTTGTTCCGGGCAATGCTTATAGCTTCAGCGCAAATGTCCTGTATTTTGACGGTGATGCAACGGATCAGTTCTATCTGAAACTTCAGTATGAAGATGCAAACGGCGATCCGCAGTATCTGACAATCGCAGAAGCAACGGCTGTCAAGGGTAAATGGGTACAGCTTGCGAACAAAAATTTTGAAATCCCGGCAGATGCAAAAAATATGCAGATCTATGTAGAGACTGCCGAGACGACCAATAATTTCTATCTGGATGAAGTGATCGGCGCAGTTGCCGGCACAACAATCATGGGTGCAGGTCAGCCAACAATTACAACTGGTATCAAAGGCGATGTCAACGGCGATGGTTTAATTAACATCTATGATCTTTGTCTGGCAAAACAAATTTGTGTGATGAATTCTATTTCTCCAGCTGAAAAAATGGCAGATGTTGACGAGAGCGGTGGTGTGGAAGTTTCTGATATTATTCAGATTCAGAAATTCTTGTTGGGGCAGATTACTTCTTTCCAAAAAGCAACACCATCCAGTTCGCCGAGTGTAACACCAGTAAGCTACATGAACAAGATGTCAGATTCTCTTTCTGAATATGCTTTAGATGGCTGCACAGAAGAATACTCCTGGGTAACCTATGGCACACTGAAAAAATATGAGTATTATTCTACCACCAGAGAACGCACGACAAATGTCAATGTTCTGCTGCCTCCGAATTATTCGGAAAACAAGACCTATCCTGTATTGTATGCGTTGCATGGTTACTGGGAAAATGAAGATTCTCTCGCAGAAATGGGAGCTGTCCGGAATATGCTCAGCAATCTGATTTCTACTGGTGACGCAGAAGAAATGATTGTGGTATTTCCTTATATTTACACAAGCAAGACGCAGGAAAGCTGTTCCGGTCTGGATCTGGCAAATTCTCTGAATTATGATAATTTTATTAATGATCTGACAACAGATCTGATGCCTTATATCGAGAAGAATTTCTCTGTCAAGACCGGTCGGGACAATACGGCGATTACTGGTTTCTCTATGGGCGGTCGTGAATCGTTGTTCATTGGTCTGACACGTTCGGATCTGTTCGGCTATGTTGGTGCGGCATGTCCTGCACCTGGACTGACACCCGGCGGAGATCCGTCCATGCACCCCGGACAGCTCCAGGAAAGTCAATTAAAACCTGCCTATGCGATGCCGTATCTGCTGATGATCACAGGCGGCGGAAATGATGGGACAGTCGGTTCACAGCCTTCGGCTTATCACAACATCCTGACAACGAATGGCGTTGATCATATCTGGCATGCTGTCACATCCGGCGGACATGATGCTTCCAGTGTACAGCCACATTTTTATAATTATTTGCGATTCATTTTCAAGGCAAACTAAAACAGAACAAAAGAACAGATAAATATATATAATAAAAAATAAATAGAAAACAGGGGTTTTGGTTATGCAAATTATCAAAAGAAAGTCTGCCCGGAATTTTTCCGCAGGTGTATGCGCTGTCGCAATGCTTCTGGGCATGGGTTCACTTTTTCCCGAACAGAACCCGATAGAATTGGACGCATTGGCAGTCAGCAGTGTGATTGTAGATACTTCCAAAGAGTATCAGACCATCCGGGGATTCGGCGGTATTGATCACCCCGAATGGACGGGGAGCAGTCTGACAGATTCTCAGAAAGCAACGGCTTTCGGAAACGGTAACAATCAATTGGGATTCAATGTACTCAGAATCTATGTCAATGATGATAAGACACAATGGTATAAGGCACTGGAAACGGCAAAATATGTCAAGAAAAACGGCGGTGTTGTATTCGCAACACCGTGGAATCCGCCGTCAGATATGTGCGAGACATTCACAAGGACTTACACAACATGGGACGGCAAACCTGCTACACAGGAAAATCAGAAGCGCTTGCGTCATGATAAATATGCAGAATATGCACAGCATCTGAATAATTTTGTAGTATACATGCGTGAAAACGGTGTGGAACTGGATGCCATTTCGATTCAGAATGAACCGGATTACGGCGAAGAATGGACTTGGATGACCGAAGAAGAGTGCGTGGACTTCCTGGCAAATTATGCAGATAAGATTTCTTGTCCTGTCATGTCACCGGAAAGCTTTTCTTATAATAAAAGTTATTACAATGCCATTTTAAATAACAGCAAGGCTTATGCCAATACAGATCTGTTCGGAACGCATTTTTACGGCACAAGCAGAAATAATATGGATTTTCCGGTACTGGAAACATCCGGAAAAGAAATCTGGATGACAGAAGTCTATGTGCCGAACAGTTCTTCTGATGCAGATACATGGCCGGAGGCAATTGATGTCTCGGAGAATATCCATAATGGTCTTGTTGTCGGCAACATGAACGCTTATGTCTGGTGGTATATCCGCAGAAGTTACGGACCTATCAAAGAAAATGGCAATGTCAGCAAGCGTGGTTACTGCATGGCACAGTATTCTAAATACGTCCGTCCTGGTGATGTCCGGATTGATGCAACAGAACAGCCCAATGACAATGTATTTGTTTCTGCCTACAAGGGCGATGACAATCAGGTGACAATTGTTGCCGTAAATAAGAGTACGGAGACTTATACACAGGATTTTTCAATTGCAGACGAGAGTATCTCGCAAGTAGACAGATACCGGACTTCTGCCAATGAGAATCTTGCGGAAACTTTAAATCTGGAATTTACGGACGATCATTTCTTTGCACAGCTCCCGGCGGAAAGTGTCTCTACTTTTGTCGTGACACTCTCAGATGAAGCCGGTGGAACTAAAACAGAAGAGCCTAACGCTTACGGCTGGTATTTTGATGACGGATTTGAAGGCAGTACCTGCGACTGGACTGGCAGAGGCAGCGCAGAAATTATCACCAGTGGCAGAACGTCTTATGTCTGCAGTGAAGCTCTGCTTTTTCAGAACAGCTCAGCATCCTGG
>CAMWJT010000213.1 GCA_947174625.1 uncultured Ruminococcus sp. | reverse complement strand
CAATTGCCCTTTCACCGCTTTCAAATTCCCAGATAATCCGTTCCCACTGTGCGTCTGCCTGATGTATCAGATCTTCTGCATTCTCATATACAGAAATTCCCAGAGGGCTTTCCGGGTCGATGGTATTAGCAAATGGCATTTTGAAGTAGCAGAATAACGGCTTTCCAACGTTTTCAAGCACTGTAAATTCTTTCATGCTGTTCCATTGTGGCACTTCTGAGAACGCACACAGCGACCCCAGAGCGTTCCGGTCACTACTTCGGTAACATCTGTTCTGGATCGTATACAGCCGATTTTCAGAGTCAAAACGATGATACTCCAATCTTGTATAACAATTCTTACCAATGACAAGCTGTTCCGGAAATACTGCCGCTGTGATGGTATCTTCTGAGAAATCGACAGCGAAAAAGCTCTCCGGAAGTACTGTATCAACGTAAATTCGTCCATTTGAAAGATACGGCTTGACAATGATTCCGCCCATCCCACAAGCCTGTTCTACCATGACGGATAGCTTTGGAATCAGTTTTTTAAACTGTTCTGCTATGTAGCGGTCTCCGTCAGCAGTGATTTCCGTTTCTGCAAGAACCAGACGTGAAAATTCTCTTGCAATCGTAGACGCAAGACATAAGCTGATAATCCGTTGATTGTTCCAGGATGCTGTATTCTGATACATCTCAAACCATTTTCGTGTAGAGATTTCCATCTGGGAATTTTTCATCACCTGTACCCCAAGAGCCGTTGAAACCATATCGGCACTAATCATTCTTTCCCTCCGTTCCTGCAAAACTCTTTCAGAATCCGACCCATGGCACTATTCACGAAATACCGCATATCGTCCATTGCATGGTCATTTTCTTTGATAACTGTATCTTTTTCGTGAGATTTTTTATCGTCCCACCGGTACAGGGAAAATTCCCTGAGGATGTCCTGACAGCATTCACAAATCAGGATTCTGTCATTTTCAAGAAGCGTCATCGTATTTCTGATGCCATCAATCACGCTGTTATTTGCTTTGCGAACCCGGAATTTTCCATGTCGCTTTATTGTTGTGATGAAACTGGCTGCTGATGGGTCAACAAACACATGCCGGATTGGATAACCGTCTGCGAGCTGTTCCAGTGCCTGATAATATTCTTCATCGGTCTTCTGGATATTTTTCCGGCGACCATCATAATAATACTCTCTGATCCGGACTGCCTTATCTTTTTCTAATGCCCATAATCCCATAGAACAGGGATTCAGTGTGCCGTAGTCGATGGAGATATAATAATCAATCACAGCAGAATTGTCATAATTTTTAATGACATGGCGATTCCTGTCAAACATCGGATAAACCAGACCTTCCGCAAGAACCCAAAGCCCACGGATATATCTGTCATAAAAAACGCCTGTATACATACGTTCATAACGCTGTTTTACATCAGCAGCAAGAGAATAATTATCGTCCATTGTAAAATGCAGATGAAGTGCATTTTTTTCACTGCGTTTCTGAATCCATTCTTTGTAAAACCAATGTTCGGAGCTATCAGGATTGCAGTTAAACCACAGCTTTGAACCTGTTACAGAGCATCTTGCAAGTGCCTGTTCCACGAAAGAGCGAGGCATCAGAGCGACTTCATCCAGAAGCACGCCTGCAAGTGTAATACCTTGAATCAGCTGATAGCTTGATTCATCCTTGCCGCCAAAAAAATAATAGCGGTTCATGTGACCGCACATTTTAATGTCCAGATAATTCCGGCTTAAATTGACTTTGATTTTTACAATTCCTTCCAGCCATTTCTGCATCGGCGTAATCACATTTCTTTTCAGGGAATCAATCGTCTTTCCGCAAAATGCAAAGTTTTCAGCATGAAAATTTTTCATACTCCAAAGTACAAATCCAATCGTCATAGACATGGTTTTGCCGGAACGCACAGAACCGTCACAGACAATGGCATCATAATTTCGTGTATCGTCCCATGCCCACCAGAGCATAGATTTCAGCTGTTTGGGAGACAATTCTGTGTACATCATTTTTTCATGCCTCCCTCGATCATTTCAAAGAAATTTGTCAGCTGTTTATCGTCTGAATTTGCCGTATCACCGGATAAAACAGCGTTCAGGATTTTTGAAATTTCCGTCTCTGCACTGATTAAATCGCCGTTGGATTTCAGAAACTGATACAATTCGAGATGACGTTTCCGGAACTCATCGGCAAGCTTTCTTCTCTGCTTTGGTTCAGGTGTGTTCAGATACTGTTTTACAAATGTTTTCAAATCTGTAAAATCGGACTTTTTGACTGCATTTTTTGAAGTTTCAAACTTTGAAATCCCGTCCGCAAGGGATTGAATGCTCTGCTTTTTAATGCTCAATTCGTCATCTCCTTTCAGGCATAAAAAATAAGGCGTTTCCACGCCTCATTTCAGCCTTGTTTTTTTAAGGGTATTATTTCATGAATTATCTTTTTGAAACGCTCTGAAACACGCCTAAACGGTTCTAAAACAGTCCTGTTTTGAATAAGCTTCGCCATTCGGATTTCAGTAACTCAAAAATCCGGTTCTTTTCCTATGCGTTCACGCCAATCGGCAGGGGACGAATCAACCCTGATTCAGAAGCGTGACGATTTAAATGCAGACGATCGGAAGTGTAACTCTATGCCTTCGTCCTGCGATCGGGATAAAAATATCTGCTTTTCGATGGCGTAAATGGTAGTCAATTTCATTGCCAGCATATTTTTTCAAAATTCCCGACAGAACCATCTTAGCACCGCCTGGCGTAACATAAATTTTCGATGGAGTGATAGGCTTGCCATCATTTTCAAGCCATTCTATATATTTCTGTTCCCGGTCGCTTAACGGAGACTGATTGCCCAGAAACCGGACAATGCCATCAATCTTTTTTATCTCATGATAGATATTTTTATCTGGTTCGAGCCTGATAAAAAGATACTGTGTGAACACAATCTTTTCATGAATCTCCCATTTTCCGTTTTTGCGGAGATATTCCTGCATCCTGGGAAGAACAGCATCCCATCCACGTTTTTTCAGTTCCTGATAAGCTGAAATTTCATAGCCGGAACGCACCTGTAAGACATACATTTTCATGGCTGTTTCTCCTTGATAAATTTCTTGACACGTCGATACAGTTCAGGATCTTCATCTGCCATTGCTTCAAAAATTAGGCTCTGGAACTGATCCGCACCATTTTCAAGAACACTCTGGCTGTCAATGTCAATTTTTTTCTTATACGCAACGGCACGGGTCAGGGCGACGGCGTTCTTCATCAGCGTTTCAAAGTCAATTTCTTGTACTTGTTCTTCCGGCAGACTGTTGATTGCCTGGAATACCTGATTGCTCAGTAAACGCAAAATTCCGTCAGTGACATCCAGATTCTTGTATTTTTCCGTTTCTTCCAT
>CAMWJT010000212.1 GCA_947174625.1 uncultured Ruminococcus sp. | reverse complement strand
TTCCGGCATCTTTCATCCGGATGAATGTCGGCGCTAAGTGCGACTGGGTTAATCTGGTTGAAATTTTCGGTGATGATAATATTATCTTGATCACAGATCCGGCTTATCCGGTTTATGTCGATTCCAATCTGATGAACGGCAGACAGATTGTCTATGCCGATTCCAACGAGGAAAATCAGTTTGCAGCAATGCCCGATCCGGATGGCTATGATCTCAACGGCGAAAAAGTGTTCCCGGATATTATTTATTTGTGCTCCCCGAACAATCCCACCGGAGCGGCATACTCCAAAGAACAGCTTGCACAATGGATTGCCTATGCAAAACAGCATGGCGCTGTGATTCTCTATGATGCCGCTTATGAAGCATTTATCTCAGAAGACAACATCCCCCGTAGCATTTACCAGATTGACGGCGCAAAAGAAGTGGCAATCGAGATGTGTTCCCTGTCCAAGACAGCCGGATTTACTGGTGTCCGCTGTGGTTATACTGTCGTACCAGCTGAATTAAAAACAATCGCATCCGACGGCACAGAAGTCAGTCTGGCGCAACTCTGGAACAGACGGGAAGGTTCTAAATTCAACGGTGTTTCCTATCCGGTACAACGTGGCGCAGAAGCTGTCTTCACGCCGGAGGGTCAGAAACAGGTCAGAGAAAATATTCTCTATTATCAGGAAAATGCCCGTGTGATCGCTGAGACACTTAAAGAATTAAATATCCCGTTCACAGGCGGTATCAATTCGCCTTACATCTGGTTCAAGTGTCCGTTCGGCATGGATAGCTGGACATTCTTTGATAAGATGCTCAACGAAATTGCCGTTGTCGGCACACCCGGCGCAGGTTTCGGCAAGAACGGCACAAACTGGTTCAGACTGACCGCATTCGGTGATAAAGATCTCACAATTGAAGCGATGAACCGTCTGAAAGAACTGGTCAAAAATAATCAGTAATTTCAATATAAACTACCCACCGTCGAAAGCCGGTGGGTAATTCATAAAATAATGAAAAGAGCTGAAACATATGGTATCCGATTCCACACAAAAATTTATCCGAAAAGTAATAGAACGTTCTAAAATTGCGGAACCATATCCGAAAGAGATCTTAGACAATGCCCCTGATGAAATTTTTACCATCTCCAGCAATGAAAATCCGCTTGACCAACGCAGAGTAACTGCGACACTTGCAAAAATTACACTAGATAAATATTTTAAACAATATCCTGAAGAGTCTATTGATAATTATATGAATTAGTCGCTTATGAATTCTCACTTACTAAGAAGTGTGGACTTCGCCTGAAAACGATAAAAAGAAACCGGAACAGAAGCACTGTTCTGGTTTCTTTTTCTGTCAAACCGGATTGACATGAATCATGATATGTTTCAGTTTCGGGAATGTCTGCTCGACAACATAATGTACCTGTTCTGCAATCGCATGACTTTCAAACAATGTTTTTGTACCGTCAATACTGATCTCAATATCTGCATAAATCCGGTTGCCGAAAACTCTCGTCCGGAATACATCAATGCCGAGGACTTCTTCTTGTGCAAGCACACAATCCCGGATTGCCTGTTCTGTCTCCGGATCGCAGGAATGATCCACCATTTTGTGAACAGCATCCGCAAAAATCTCATAAGCCGCTTTCAGAATCAATAAGCAGATAATCAGGCTTGCCACAGATTCCAAAATTGGATAACCCTGCCTTGCACCTGCAATGCCAATCAATGCACCTACGGATGACAGCGCATCACTCCTGTGATGCCAGGCATCCGCCATCAATGCGCCGGAATCAATCAATCTTGCATAATGCCTTGTATACCAGTACATAGCTTCTTTTACGAGAATGGAAACAATCGCCGCTACAAGTGCCAGCTTCCCCGGAATGACAAATTCAAATCCTGCTGTATGTACATGTGTCATCTGTTCCAGTGCATCCCGTCCGATAAAACAACCCGTAATCAGTAAAATTACGGCTAATACAATTGCGGCGACGCATTCTAAACGTTCATGTCCGTAGGGATGCCCTTTGTCAGATTGTTTCGCCGAGAGTTTCACACCAATGATGACAATCACACTGCTGAATACATCCGACGCAGAATGAAAGGCATCACTAACCATTGCGGAAGAATGCGCTAGTATACCGACAAATAACTTAAATAATGAAAGTATCAGATTCCCGACAATGCTAACACTTGATACTTTCATGGCAATCTGTTCTGTCTGATTCTGCATAAAGAAATCCTCCTGTAATAAATATATACAAAAAACCGCAGGACAGTGATTACAATTTCCTGTCCTGCGGTGCATTTACCGCTGTTGCTAGGCAACCCGAATAGCATAAAATATGCCTTCTGTTCAGATTATGATTTAATTTATTCTATTTTAACATATTTTTAAACATTTGTCAAGTGATTTGCTTGACTTTTTTTATGTATCATGCTATAATAAGCCTGATCACAAGATTTAAGAAAGGCTAATAATTGACATGAATTTTGAAAATTTACCCATTATAAATGGAATTCTGTACGCAGATGGTCATATAGATAGTATAAAAATATCTGTCCGGACAGACCGCACAAGAACCTTATGCAGACAAAAACATAACATATTATTTGACAATGAGATGGATTATACTTATGCTTATCCAAATGCAGAACTTATTGTAGAAGAAAGGAATTGCAAAATTATTTGTGGGGAAGGAAGTTATGGTGGAGATGGATTTATTTTAGCTGTTTCCCTTGATTCAAATCAAATGTTGTGGTTGGCTTCTTTTGATGAATCAAATCCATTTGTTAGTATCTATGCAGAGGAACAACAGATATATGTCATCAATAATTGTCATGAGGTTTGGCAAATTAATATAATTCATTCTAATTATGTAGAAATAAGTATTGTGAAAAGTGGTTTCTTTTGTTAAAGAGAGCATAAAAGATATTTATGGCAAAACTTATTTGAAAATTCGTCTACTCTAAAAGAAAGGACATGTGATTATGATTTTGTACAGACCTGTAGGCACTGCCGAACTAGAATTAATCAAACAAAGCAATTGTAAATCATTTCCGCCACGATTACCAGAACAGCCTATTTTTTATCCAGTTCTGAATCAAAAATATGCGGAAGAAATCGCTAAAAATTGGAATGTGAAAAGCACAAGTGACCATAAGGGCTATGTGACACAATTTGAAATTGATGATAGTTATTATGCAAAATTTCAAATTCAAACCGTTGGCAGAAATTATCATCAAGAATTATGGATACCGGCTGAAGAACTTGAAAATTTTAATTCGCATATTATCGGAACAATAAAAGTTATTCAAGAATTTTCTGATATACGAATATGAGAAAGGAAATAAAACTATGATACGTTCCACTATAAAATTAGTAATTAAATTAATACTTAATATTATTT